>NZ_NOIW01000001.1:0-182960 GCF_002708645.1 Sphingobium sp. IP1 | reverse complement strand
CCGGCGCGATGCTGGCGGACAGCTCGGTCGCATCCCTGCTGCCATAGAAGGCGCTGGCGCCGAAGTGCGGCATCTGGTCGCGGGTGGCGCTGGCCAGTTCGATCGTGCCGGCGACCGCGCCCGCGCCGAACGCGCCACTGCCCCCGCCGCGCGTCACCCGCACCAGCGCCAGCCGGTCGGGCACCAAAGCCGAAAAGGGGATATAGCCGAAGAAGGGATCGGCCACCGGCACGCCATCAAGCAGCACCAGCGTCCGGCTCGACGCATTGCCGCCCAGCGCGCGCAGCGTGGCGCCCTGGTTCGAGGGATTGGAGGCGCGACTATCAGAGCGGCGGAACTGCTGGAAGCCCGCGACATCGGCCAGCACGCTCTCGATCCGACCCGACGCCGCATCCGTCAGCCGATCCCGGTCGATCACCACAGAGCCATAGGCCGGCGTGCCCGGCGGCAGGCTTAGGCCCGTGCCGGTTACGATGATCGACGCGGCGGCCATCGCCTCGCCAGCGTCATCGGGTGTTTCCGCCTGCGCCGCGAAGGGCGCCATTGCCATGCCAAGCGCGAGCCATTTTGTTCTGCGCATATATCCTCCCCTGCCGTCCCGTCATGCGAAGGGGCGGCATCCCTTCGATAGGATGCCGCCCCTTGCCGGAACATTGGCCTTTGGGCCGATGGCCCTTCTCCCGCTCAGAAGAAGAGGATGGCGCCGGCGGCGATCGTGTCGCCCTCCGCCTCATTGCCGTTATGCGCCTTGGACGTGCTGTGGATATATTCGCCGATCAGCGTCACCCAGCTGGTCAGGCCATAACGGCCCTGCCCCACCCAACTGCTGTTCTTGCGGATAAGCGTCGGGTTGGCGAGCGCATCGGCGGCATTGGCATAATGGAGATTGCTCTCGCCATAGCTGCCGCCGACCGAGAATTTGCCGAAGGTCGCCAGCCCCTGAAGATAGAAGCCGTCGCTGTCGCGCTTGTTGCCGGCGGCATCGGTGTCGAACAGGTTGAGCGCCGTCGTGCCCAGCCCCGAGCCATTATAATAATAGCCGGTGAGGACGATCGGGCCGTAGCCGATCTTGGCACCGGTATCGAAACCGCTGCCGGTATAGGAAATGCCGTCGACGCGATTATGCCGTTGGGTAATCCCCGACAGCCAGGCGCGGGCCGAGAAGTCGCCGAACTTGCCGTCATAGACGATCTTGCCCTGAAAGCCGGGCGACTTGTTGCTTTCACCCGGCCCCGTCAGCGATTCGAGCGGCTGGAAGACGCCGACCGAGACCTGGAAGCCCGACAGGCTGGGCGAGGTATAAGTGATCTGCGGCTGGAAGTCCGTGTAGATATAGCCAATGCCGATGCGGCCGAGCGAAGTGTTGGACGGCGCGACATTGCCGCCGCTCGACCCGACCGACAGCAAAGTGATGTCGTTCAATATGCCTTCCGAGCCGAACAGGCCGATGTCGCGACCCAGCTTGAACTCGCCCAGCCCCGATCGGCCGATGGTCATGTAGGTCTGGCGGAAATCGATGCCGGCGGTCTGCAGCGCCACCGGCCGGCCGCCGGCATTGGCGCCGCCGCCGACGGAATAATCGGCGCTGTTGATGCCGGGATACATGCCGAAATGGGCGCCGACGTCCCAGCCACCCTGGTTGGTGGTGACGTCGAACTTCAGATAGCCGGGCAACAGGCCGTTGCGGATCGCCGAACTATTGCCGCCAACCGGCACCACGCCGCCGACGACATCGGTATTCGGCCCCGCCGCCTGGCCATTTTCATGGGTGTAGAAACCGTTCACCGATCCGGACATCTTGACCGTGACATCGCCCACCTCGAAGCCGACGCCGCTGTCGGCGACGCGTACCACGGGCTTCCCGTCCGAGGCGGCGGGCGCAGCGGCAGCGGCCGGCGCCGCAGCATCTTCCTTTGCCAGCTGGGCATATTCCTCGTCGGTGAGGATCCCCTTTTCATGCAGCCTTTTCAGCAGCTCCGTCGTCGTGCCGGCGCTGGCCGGCGTTGCCCCTGCGACGAACAGCAACGCCATGGCGGCGCTGCCGAGGAATGTTCCCCGTGCCATCTCATCCTCCCTCTTGTGCGCCGGTCGTGCCGGCTGTCGGGAAGAGTGGGCGGCGGCGATGGCGGCCGAAATTGGACTTTGGTTCTCGTCCTCCCTCCGCGCACCTCGCTATACTTTTGGTCAGGGCGCGACGGCGATGCCCCACGGCCCGGCGCCGACCGCCACCGTGCCGACGACCTTGCCGGCGGCCAGGTCGATCACCGAAACATTGTCCGAAAGGCCATTGGCGGCAAAAGCGCGCGCGCCGTCCGGGCTGACGGCGACATGCCAGACCCGCTTGCCGACCGGCACATAGGCGCGAACCTTGCGGGTGACGACATCGACCAGCGCGACATGGTTGGCACGGCCGAGCGCCACGACCGCCGTCTTGCCGTCCGGCGTGAAACGGATGCCGCAGGGCAATAGCTGATAATCCTGCACGCCAGGAATGGCGAAATGCAGCGTATCGACGATCTTGCGCGTGGTCGGATCGGCAATCTGCACCGTGCCGCCCATCTCCGCCGCGATCCACAGCTCCTTGCCATCGGCGGTAAATTCGACATGGCGGGGGCGCTGATCAGTCTCGGTCGCGTCGACCATCGTCTTGTTCGCCAGGTCGATCCAGTTGACGACGCCGTCATCCTCCGATGTCACCACCACCCATTTGCCGTCGGGGCTTTGCGCCACGCCCTCGGGCTCCTTGCCGACATCGACCTGGAAGGCGACCTTGCGGCTGTCGAGGTCGATCGCGGTCAGCGCGGCATTATCCTCATTGGCGACGAACAAGGTCCGGCCATCGCGCGACAGGAAGAATTGCTCGGGATCCTGCCCCGATGGCAGGTCCGCGACGACCTTGCCGGTCGCGCGGTCGATCATCTGCACCGCATGGTCGTTGCTGGCGCAGAGCAGGATATATTTGCCGTCCTTGGTGAGGGTGATGCCGCGCGGCCGTCCGCCCACCGGCCAGGTCGCGACCGTCTGCATCGTGGCGGCATCGATGACGCTGATGCTGTTGCCGCGTTCGTTGGAGACATAGAGCGTCTCGGCCTGGACGGACGGGATCGCCGCCGCCAGCGCAAGCCCCGCAATCACGCCCTTCATCATGCCCGCATCCTCTCGTCCTTTTGGCCTGATAGCGGATTAGCCCCCGGTCCGTCGCGGCGGGATTGTACCAATGGCCAATGGGGGCCGTCCCCGCCCTCCCCTACAGTCGTCAGCGACAGGGACGACATGCGGCCAGCACAGGCACGCGGCACAGACGAGGGTTTGGGATGAGGAATTACGGACGGATCGCATTGTTCGGCGCGGCCTGCCTGGCGGGCGCATCGATCACATCGGCACTGATGGCGCATGGCAATGTCACGCCGCAGGCGGTCGACACGTCGGCCCTGCCGGAAATCGGCGCCGACTGGGTTCAGCACAATCCCTATCGCGGCAATGCCACGGCGGCCAAGATCGGCGAATCCGCCTATGGCCAGAATTGCGCGCGCTGCCACGGGCTGGACGCGGAAAGCGGCGGCATCGCGCCGGACCTGCGCTATCTGGAAGTCGGCGACAGCGGCGATGAATGGTTCATCCAGCGTTACCAGCATGGCTCCAGCCATGACGGCAAGGTCTATATGCCGCCCTTCGGCGACGTGCTGGGACAGAAGGCCGGATGGGCGATCCGCGCCTGGCTCGAAACCAAGCATCAGGAGTGACCGCGATGGATCGCCGCGCCTTCTTGAGCAGCGCGGCGGCCGCCGCGCTGATTGGCTATATTTCGAGCGGGCAGGCCGCAAAGGCCGCACCGCTCGGCAAGGTCAGGGAATTGGGTGTCCTTCGGGTCGCAGTCTATAAGGACAACCGCCCCTGGTCCTGGCGCAAGGATGGCAAGCTGACCGGGATCGACGTCGATCTGGCCCAGGCGCTGGCCAAGGGGCTGGGCGTGCGCGCCGACATTGCCGAACTGGTCGCCGACGAAAGCGCCGACGACGACCTGCGCAACGGGGTGTGGAAGGGCGGCCTGCTGGGCTTCCAGCCGGCCGACATCATGCTGCACGTGCCGTTCGACCGGACTTTCGCCGCACGCAACGATCAGGTCGCGATCATCGCGCCTTATTATCGCGAAAGCTTCCAGTTTGCGGCGGTCAAAAGCGAGATCGACGTCAACGCGCCGCCGACCCAATATCGCGGCAAGCGGCTGGCGGTCGAGATCGACTCCATTCCCGATTTCTACCTGATCGGCACATTCGGCGGCATATTGGCCAGGGATGTCGTCCATTTCCCCGGCGGGACAGAAGCCGTCACCGCGCTGACCGACGGCCGCGCCGACGGCGTACTCGCCAGCCGGGCACAGATCGAGGCGGTGCTGCACGACAGCGGCGCCACCAACATCGTCCGCCGCACCAGCCCCCTGCCCGCCTTCACCTCGGCCGGATGGGACATCGGCATGGCGGTGAAGGAGAATAGCCGGAACCTGGGCGATGCGGTCGAGACCATCCTGGCCGACATGACGCAATCGGGTGCGCTCAAGGCGATCTTCGAACGCCATGGCGTCGCCTATGCGCCGGCCGTCGCGGCCGGCTGAACGGGCGACCCAAGGTCCAATTGGCACAGCCGCCGGGCCTCATAAGGTGCTGCATCGACGGCGTTGATCACGCCGGAAAACAAGGGAGGATGACTATGACGGAACGTTTCACGCGTTCGTTCCTGGGGGCAGCCGCGATCGCGCTGGTGGCCGGGGCTGCGCCACTGCTCGCGGCCGATGCGGCGGGCGGGCCGACCGATGCCGACCTGATGAACGATGCCGCATCGACCGGCGACGTGCTGACCTATGGCATGGGACCGCAGGCGCAGCGTTTCAGCACGCTCAACCAGATCAACACCGACACCGTCAGCAAGCTGGTGCCCGCCTTCGCCTCGTCGCTGGGCGGCGAGAAGCAGCGCGGCCAGGAGGCCCAGCCTCTGGTCTATGACGGCACCATCTATGTCACCGGTTCCTATTCGCGGCTCTATGCCTTCGACTCCCGCACCGGCGAGGAGAAATGGGAATATAATGCCCGCCTGCCCGACGACATCATGCCCTGCTGCGACGTCGTCAATCGCGGCGCGGCGATCCATGGCGACAAGATCATCTTCGCCACGCTCGACGCGCGGCTGGTGGCGCTCAATCGCCATACCGGCAAGGTGGTGTGGAACAAGCAGATCGCCGACTACAAGGCCGGCTATAGCGCGACCGCCGCGCCGCTGATCGTCAAGTCCATGGTCATCACCGGCAATTCGGGCGGCGAGTTCGGCATCGTCGGCGCGGTCGAGGCCCGCGACGTCGATACCGGCGAGCTGATCTGGCACCGCCCGGTGATCGAAGGCAATATGGGCACCCTGCGCGGCAAGGATAACGGCATCACCGGCAAGCTCAATGCGACCTGGCAGGGCGATCTCTACAAGACCGGCGGCGGCGCAACCTGGCTGGGTGGCACCTATGATCCGGAAACCAATCTTCTCTATTTCGGCACCGGCAACCCGGCCCCCTGGAACAGCCATTTGCGGCCCGGCGATAATCTCTACACCGCGTCGACGCTGGCGATCGATCCCGAAACCGGCGTGATCAAATGGCATTACCAGACCACCCCGCATGACGGCTGGGATTTCGACGGGGTCAACGAGTTCATCCCGTTCGACGCGACGATCAACGGCAAGCCGATGAAGCTGGGCGCCAAGGCGGACCGCAACGGTTATTTCTTCGTGCTCGACCGGACCAACGGCAAGTTCGTCAGCGCCAACCGCTTCGTCATGCAGACCACCTGGGCCAGCGGCTATGACAAGAATGGCAAGCCGATCGTGATCCCGGCCGGTCGTCCCGGCGCGCCGAGCGCGACCGAGAAGGGCAGCACCGTCTTCTCCTCGCCCAGCTTCTTAGGCGGCAAGAACTGGATGCCGATGGCCTATAGCAAGGACACCGGCCTGTTCTACATCCCGTCCAACGACTGGGGCATGGACATCTGGAACGAGCCGATCGCCTACAAGAAGGGCGCCGCCTATCTGGGCGCGGGCTTCACCATCAAGCCGATCGCCGAGGATCATATCGGCGCGCTGCGGGCGATGGACCCCAAGACCGGCAAGATCGTCTGGGAATATAAGAACAAGGCGCCGCTGTGGGGCGGCGTGTTGTCGACCGCCGGCAACCTGGTCTTCACCGGCACGCCCGAAGGCTATCTGAAGGCCTTCGACGCCAAGACCGGCAAGGAATTGTGGAAGTTCCAGACCGGGTCGGGCGTGGTCGGATCGCCGGTCACCTGGGAACAGGATGGCGAACAATATGTCGCCGTCATGTCCGGCTGGGGCGGCGCGGTGCCGCTGTGGGGCGGCGAAGTGGCCAAGTCCTTCAAGGACATCAATCAGGGCGGTTCGCTCTGGGTGTTCAAGCTGGCCAAATAAGGAGGCGAGGACGATGATCGTCATGGGGCGCGGACAGCATATGCACGGCGGAAATCGCGGGCAATTTGCCGCGCCCCCGCCTATGATCCATCATCATGGCCAGGGGGCGGACATGCAGGTCGAAGACAGTGATGCGATGATGGAAAGGGTGCTGATCGTCGACGACCACCCGCTGGTGCGCGACGGGCTGCGCAGCGTGATCGCGGTCAGTTTCGACGGCTGCGAGATTTTCGAGGCGGCCAGCCTGGAGGAAGCGCTGGCGACGCTGGAGAAACAGTCCAATTTCGACCTGGTGCTGCTCGACCTCAATATCCCCGACGTGAAGCGGCTCGACGGCCTGAAACTGCTGCGCAGCCGCCACCCGATCCTGCCGGTAGTGATGGTGTCGGGCGCGTTCGACCGGGCGATCGTGCGCGAGGCGCTGGGCGCCGGCGCGGCGGGGTTCATCCCCAAGTCGATGAAGCGCAGCGCCATCGTCGATGCGCTGCACCGGGTGGTGTCAGGCGAAATCTACATGCCCGACGCGATCGACGAGGCGCCGCAGGAAAGCGCCGAGGAAGCCGATATCCTGACCCGGATCGGCAGCCTGACGCCGCAGCAGCGGATCGTGCTGACCCATCTGGTCCATGGCCGGCTGAACAAGCAGATCGCCCATGACCTCAGCGTATCGATGACCACGGTGAAGGCGCATGTCTCCGCCATTCTGCAGAAGCTCAACGTCTTCAGCCGGACCCAGGCGGTCATCCTGGCCAACCGGGTGCATTTCGATGGCGACAATTGAGCGCGAAAAATAGGAAATCCCGCGCTTAACTTCGCATATTTCCCGCGCATTTCGACATTTTGATGCCGATGTTGGAAATCATGTTGCGCGCCCCATCCCTATCGTCCCCTGTTCCCGACTAGCATGGAACAGGGGCTGTAGGACAGGCAGGGACGGGTCAGAAGCTGGCCTTCAGCCCGTCGATCACGAACTGCGCCGCGAGCGCGGCGAGCAGCACGCCCAGCAGGCGGGTAATCACCGCCTCGATCTTGGTGCCCAGGATCGCCATCAGCGGCCCGGCCGCCAGCAAGGCGCCCAGCATCAGCACCAAAGTCACCGCCACCGCCACCAGCACGACCAGCCGGTCGACCATGCCGTCGGCACGCGACATCAGCAGCATGACGGTCGCGATCGAGCCCGGCCCGGCGATCATCGGCATCGCCATCGGGAAGACGGAGACATCCTCCACCTCCGGCGTCTCGGCGATCTTCTGGGCCCGGTCCTCGCGCCGCTGGGTGCGCTTTTCGAACACCATGTCCATCGCGATCATGAACAGCATGATGCCGCCGGCAATACGGAAACTGTCCAGTTCGATGCCGAGCACGCCCAGCAGCTGCTTGCCCCACAGGGCGAAGACCAGCAGGATGGCGGCGGCGATGCCGACCGCACGGATCGCCATCGACCGGCGCTGGGCGATGCTCGCCCCGCTGGTCAGGCTGGCATAGATGGGCGCGCAGCCCGGCGGATCGATCACCACGAACAGGGTGACGAAAGCGGATATGAACAATTCCATCATGACGGCGCCCCCACCTTGTCGTCGATCACCACATCATAGCCGGTCCCGTTCCACATGCGGACGGTGACCCGGCGGCTGCCGTCGGTCGCGACATCGGCGGACCAGATCAGGCTGTCATCCTGCGGCACCGGTGGCGCCTCCCCCGTTGCCGGGGGTGGACCTTCGGGCCGCGCACCGCGCTTGCAGGTCGCGACCTTGCCGGTCAGAAATTCCGGCGCGTCCCGTTCGGTCGCCAGGCGATCGCCATGATCGAGGATCCATTGCCAGCGGCCCTTCTTGTCGCGCCGCCACAGGGTGGTGAAATAGCCGACCGATCCGTCCGGCCGTTTCCAGTTACCGGTGCTGGCGGCGAGCAGGCCGTCGCAGGAGACATAGACGATCGAGGGCGACCAGCTGACCGAGGCCGGCGGGTCCGCCTGCTTCTTCAGCCAGTCCTTCGCCACCACCCGCTGCGGCACGAACATCACGGCGTCATCCGCCGCCGTCTCGCGAAAGGCGGTCCATTGTCCCTTTTGCTGGGCAAGCCGGTTGAAGGCGATTTCGGCCGCGATCACCGAGCTGGGATCGGGCTGGTAACGCATCGGCGGCTTGGCCGCGACCAGCATCACCAGGCTGAGGGCGAGGAGCGCGCCGCGCCCCTTCACAGCCCCTCCGGCTTGGCGAGGCCCGCGCGCGCATGGGCGGCGACCAGCGTGTTGCGCAGCAGCACCGCAATCGTCATCGGGCCGACGCCGCCGGGGACCGGGGTGATGGCACGGACATGCGACAGCGCCTCGGCGGTGGCGACATCGCCGACGATCCGGCCCTTGCCATCTTCCGTATCGACCACGCGGTTGATGCCGACGTCGATCACCGTCGCGCCCGGCTTGATCCATTCGCCCTTCACCATTTCGGCGCGGCCGACGGCAGCGACCACGATGTCGGCGCGGTGGACGATGCTGGCAATGTCGCGGGTGCGGCTATGGGCAATGGTGACGGTGCAATTTTCGGCCAGCAGCAGCGCCGCCATCGGCTTGCCGACGATGTTGGAACGACCGACCACGACCGCCTCCATGCCCGACAGGTCGCCCAGTTCGTCCTTCAGCAGCATGATGCAGCCGAGCGGCGTGCAGGGCACCAAAGCCTCCTGCCCGGTGGCGAGGCGCCCCGTATTGACGACATGGAAGCCATCGACATCCTTGGCCGGGTCGATCGCGGCGATCACCGCTGCTTCATCGATATGCCTGGGCAGCGGCAACTGGACCAATATGCCGTCGACCCGGTCGTCATGGTTCAGCTCCTCGATCAGGTCGAGCAGGTCATCCTCGCCGATGCTGTCGGGGCGCTTGAACTCGAAGCTTTCCATGCCGGCCGCGACCGTCATCTTGCCCTTGTTGCGGACATAGACGCTGCTCGCGGGATCTTCCCCCACCAGCACCACGGCCAGGCCCGGCTTGCGGCCCGTCTGTTCCACGAAGGCGGCGACGCCATCGGCCACCTTGTCCCGCAGTCCGGCCGCAAAAGCCTTGCCGTCGATAATCTTGCCGATCGTCATGTCGCGTCTATCCATGTCTCGATGATGGCGGTCAGCCGGTCCAACGCCTGCGCCCCGCCCTGTATCCGCAATCGCTTTAGCCGGTTGGTATCACCCGATTCCAGCAAAATCGCGCCCCTGGGCCAATCCAGCCGCTTGGCCAGCAGCGCGATCAGCGCCGCATTGGCCTTTCCCTTTTCCGGCACGGCGCGCACGCGGGCGGATAGCCAGTGCGCACCATGTTCGTCGGTCCAGCGCCCGCCGACATCCTCGCGCGTGGCGCCGGGCGTCAGACGGACCGCCAGAATTAGGTCATCCCCGTCCCGGCGCCAGCCGGTCAGAGACTGTTTGAGAAAGCCGGTACCAGCCCGCTCCCCCGCCCAACCACCCGATCCAGTGTCATCCTGTCGGGTGGTTGGGCGGGGGAGCGGGCTGGTACCGCGCTGAAAAATCGCTCTTTCGCGATTTTTCAAACAGCCGGTCACATCAGGCTGGAGAAGAGCGGCGGCAGGATCGCCTGGCGGATGATGAGAATGCCCAGCAGGACGACCATCGGCGTCAGGTCGAGCGCGCCGAGGTCGGGCATGACCCGGCGGATCGGATTATAGATGGGCGCGGTCATCCGATCGAGCGCGACCATCACGGTGCGCACGAAATCGCTGCCCATGTTGACGACGTTGAAGGCGATCAGCCAGCTCATGACGGCCTGGATGATGATGATCCACCACAGCACGTCGAGCAGGATGACGATGGTCTGATAGAGGGCGTAGGCCATGCGGTCTCCGAAAGAGCGGTTGGCGCTCGCTCTAGCCGAGGCATGGGGCCGGCCACAAGTCGCGACAGTCCCTTATTCCACCAAAGGACGCCATAGTTCTGCAAAAGCCGGTTCGACAGGAAGGGGTAGCGGGACCAGCCTGTCGCGCTATAGCTGGGTCATGGATTTTCGTGACGCTTCCCCCGCCGACGCCCCGCTGATCGCCGCCATGCATGTGGAAAGCTGGCGCATCGCCTATGCCCATATCATGGACCCGGCCTATCTGGCGGGCGGGATCGAGGCCGAGCGGCTGGCCACATGGACACAGCGGCTCGAACATCCGGCACCGGGCCAGCGCATCATCATCGCCGAACGGGACGGGCAGCCGATGGGCTTCACCTGCATCATCGGCGGGGCCGATGATCGCTGGGGCACGCTGGTCGACAATCTCCACGCCCTGCCTGCTGCGCGCGGAACGGGCCTTGGCACGGCATTGCTGGCGCGCGGGGCGCAATGGGCGATCGAGGGCTGGCCGCAGACCGGCCTGTTCCTGTGGTGCTACAGCGACAACCAGGCCGCGCGCGGCTTCTATGCCTCGCGCGGCGGGGTCGAGGTCGAGGATTGGGACAAGCCCGGCCCGGACGGCCGGACCCTGCCGGAAAAGCGCATCTACTGGGCTGATCCGGCGATCCTGCTCCGGTAAATCCGGGCTTATTTGCGGATCAGCGTGCCCGCACCGCGATCGGTGAAGATTTCCAGCAGCATGGCGTGCGGCACCCGGCCATCGAGGATGACGGCGGCGTCGACGCCGCTCTCGACCGCCTTGACACAGGTTTCCAGCTTCGGAATCATGCCGCCGGTGATGGTCCCGTCCACCTGCAGCGCATGGATCGCCGCCGGATCGAGATCGGTCAGCAATTCCTTGTCCTTGTTCAGCACGCCCGGCACGTCGGTCAGCAGGAAGAAGCGCGACGCCTGAAGCTCGGCGGCGATCGCGCCAGCCATGGTGTCGGCATTGACATTATAGGTATGGCCATCGGCGCCGATGCCCACGGGCGCGACCACAGGGATGATGCCGTCCTGGGTCAGCGTGTCGAGGATGCGACGATCGACCGAGACCGGATCGCCGACGAAGCCCAGATCGACATGGCGTTCGATGCCCGAATTGGGATCGGGCGCGCGGCTGTGGCCGACCTTCTCGCACAGGACGAGGCCGCCATCCTTGCCCGAGATGCCGACCGCGCGGCCGCCCGCGCCGCTGATCCAGCCGACGATTTCCTTGTTGATGGAACCGGCCAGCACCATTTCGGCGATCTGGGCGGTTTCCTTGTCGGTGACGCGCAGGCCGTTCACGAACTGCGATTCGACGCCCAGCTTCTTGAGCATGGCGCCGATCTGCGGCCCGCCGCCATGGACGACGACGACATTGATGCCGACCGCCTTCATCAGGACGACGTCCTCGGCGAAGTCGCGTGCAGCCTCCGGATCGCCCATGGCGTGGCCGCCATATTTCACGACGAAGGTCTTGCCCGCATAGCGCTGCATATAGGGCAGCGCCTCGACAAGGGTTTCGGCCTTCGCGAGGAGCGCGGGATCGGGGGCGTAGTTGCTGGTCATGCGCGCGCGCATAAGCCCATATGCGCGCTACGGCAAGTTATCGATCGAGGCGACGGCCCAATGCGACCGCGGCCGAGATGAGCGGCGGCACCAGGATGATCGACAGCAGCACCTTGGTAATCATCTGCCCGACCATCAGGTCCATGATCGGACGCTCGCCATAGAAGGAGATGGTGATGAACAGCAGGGTGTCGACGATCTGCGACACGACGCTGGCCACCATGCCGCGCAGCCAGACCAGACGGCCTTCACCCCCGGCCAGTCGCGAGAAGATGAAGACGTTGAGCGTCTGCGACGTGCCATAGGAAATGAGGCCCGCCAGCATCATGCGCGATCCCTGTCCCACGACGATCGGGAAGGCATCGACGGCGGGCGGATACATGCCCGGATCATGCGGCAGGGCGATGACGATATGAATGAGCGCGGCCGACACCAGCAGCGGCACGAAGCCCAGCCGCACCAGCGCGGTCGCGGTCTTTTGCCCGTGCAGTTCCGACACGGCGCTGGAAATGATGACCAGCAGCAGGAAGGCGAAGATGCCGGCCTCCACCGCGAGCGGCCCCAGGGCGACCTGTTTCACCCCCAGCACGCCGGCCATGCAGACCATGCCGCCATAGAGGATGGAAAAGACGAAGAGGGAGCGGGTCAGCGGCGCGGGCGATGAAGTCATCGCCAGCCCTTACCGGGATTCGGCCTGCGGGGGAAGATGGCGCGGCACGCCCTGCCCCGTCCCCTTTCAGGCCAGCATGGTCCGCAGCAGCGCGCGCAGCTGGGCGGGCTTTACCGGCTTGTTCAGCAGGGGGATGTTGGCAGCGGCGAGCTGGGTCTTGAGCGGTTCGCCGCGATCGGCAGAGATCATGACGGCGGGGATGCGGGCGCCGAAATGATCGTGCAGGCGGGTGATGACCGTGTCGCCGGTTTCCCCGTCCTTGAGATGATAGTCGACCAGGATGATGTCGGGCCGGCGGCCATCGGCGAACAGGGCGGCCGCCTGGTCATAGCCGTCGGCGGTGACGACGCTGCATCCCCAGCCGGTGAGCAGGGTGCGCATGCCCGACTGGATCTGCTTTTCATTGTCGACCACCAGCACCGACAGGTCGCGCATCGACCGGTCGCGGGTCGGCTGGCCGGTGTCGCCATCCTCCTCGCGCTGGGGCTGGCCGATGGGGAGGGCGATGGCGAAGGTCGCCCCCTGCCCCGGCTGCGAGCGCAAGGTAATGGGGTGGCCCAGCATGTCGCTGGCGCGCTTGACGATGGCGAGGCCCAGCCCCTTGCCCTGGCTGCGGGTGTCGAGCCGGCGAAATTCCTCGAAGATCAGCGCCTGCTGCTCGGGCGCGATGCCGGGGCCGCTGTCGGTCACGCTGATTTCCACCCGGTCGTCATGCTGGATGCAGGCGACCGAGACCGTCCCGCGCGGCGTGTAGCGGATGGCGTTGGAGATGAAATTCTGGAGGATGCGGCGCAGCAGGCGCAGGTCGGTCTCGACCCAGAGCGGCTGCGCCTCGATCCGGAAGGCAAGGCCAGCCGATCGGGCCATGGGGGCAAATTCGACATTCAGCGTCTGGAGCAGCCGGTCGATGCGGAACGGGCCGATTTCCGGTTGGATCGCACCGGCGTCGAGGCGCGAGATTTCCAGCAGTGCCTCCAGCAGATCCTCGACCGAGTCGAGCGCGGTCGAGGTCTGGTTGACCAGCGCACGGGTCGGCAGCGCCAGCCGCCGGTCCCCCAGCGCCGCGACGAACAGCCGCGCGGCATTGAGCGGCTGGAGCAGGTCATGGCTGGCGGCGGCGAGGAAGCGGGTCTTGGACAGGTTCGCCTTTTCCGCGACGATCTTGGCATCGATCAGCGCCGCCTCGATCGCGCGGCGCTCGGCCACTTCCCCTTCCAGCTTGCGGTTGAGCTCGACCAGTTCGCCGGTGCGTTCCGACACGCGCCGTTCCAGCGTTTCAGCCGTTTCCTGAAGGCTGGCCTGGGCGCGCAGCATGTCGGTGACGTCGGTGAAGCCGAACACCTGGCCGCCATCGGCCATCGCGTTGCTGCGCAATTCGAAATGCCGTTCCCCGGCGGTGCAGAGGCAGACCATCGCCTGCTGGTCCGCGCCGCCGCCGCGCCAGTCGAGACAGCCCTGATCGTCCATCGCCAGCGTTTCGCGGCACCAGCGCTGCAATTCGGCATGGCTGCCAAGCGCGCCGGCGAAATTTTCCGGCAGGGCGAGCAGCCGACGCAGCGCATCGTTCCAGGCGGCCAGTTGCCCACTGCCGTCGAACACGCAGACCCCCTCCGACAGATTGTCGAGCGTGGATTGCAGCACGACGTTGCGTTCGGCCAGTTCGCGGGCACGGGCGCGGGCATCCTCTGCCTTCGCCTCGGTAATGTCGGTATAGATGCCGACGATGCCGCCTTCGCTGGTGCGCAGTTCGTTGATCTGTATCCAGCGACCATCGGCCAGCCGCTGCACCTGGCCACCATCGGCGATGCCATGTTTGGCCAGGCGATCCGACACCCAGCGATCGGGCGCGACCTGTGCCCCGGCCGGCCCCTGGCTGTGGGCAGCGATGCGGGCGATGTCGTGGAAGGTCAGATTCTGATCCAGCCGTTCGGCGACCTGCGGCCAGAAGCCGAGATAGGCTTCATTGTAGAGGATCAGCCGGTCTTCGGCATCGAACAGCACGAAGCCTTCGTTGATCGATTCGATCGCATCGCGCAGGCGGACCTGCGCGGCGTCCGCATCGGCATGGGCTTCGGCCAGATCGGCATTGGCCTTGGCGAGGCGACCCAGCGCATCCTCCAGCTGGAGCGTCCGGTCGCGCACCTTGGCTTCGAGCGAGATGGCGGTTTCGAACATGGAAAAGGCGTTGGCCGACATGTCGGTCGACCGTTCCACCCGATCCATCAGCGCGCCGTTGATCTTGCGCAGCTTGCGCACCTCCTCGCGCAGGGCATCCAGCTCCGCGTCGGTTTCAAGGGCGGTGCGCAGCTCGCTCATCGGCCGATCGCCAATCCGCTGAAGGTCTGGTTGACGTGCAACGCATGATATTGCTCGCCATAGGTGTTGAAGCCGATCACCCGGTTGCCGGCATAAAGGGCGGAAACATCGCGCGAAATCTGGCGCTGTTCGGCATCGATGCGGTTGAGGACGCAGTCGAAGGCGATGATCCGATCCACCTCGCCCACGCGGGCATGCAGGTCGGAGAAGAGCTGGCGCATGCCGGCGATCCGATCCACCGGCTCGCCGATATTAAGGACGATCCCCTCGTCTATCGCGCAATAGAAGGTCAGGCTGCCGTCCGCATTGGCGCTCTGGATCGAGCGGACATGATATTCGCCGCCGGCCCGGACCATCGGCGGATGCGCCGCGAAAAATTCCATCCCCAATTCCTCGCCGGCATGCCCGGCCAGACGCAGATATTCGGCGGCGGCGGGCTCTGCATTGATCTCGGTCACGATGCGTTCGTGCGGGATCGCGCCGGTGATCACCATCTTGGCGGCGCCAGGCTGATAATGCTGCGCCTTGAAGACGTGCATCGGCCGGGTCGAGGAGAGGATCGCCACCACGGCGGCGCGGGCATGGAAGCGGCCGCCATCGAAGATCGCTGTCTGGCGGAAGGCGAGATCGTCGCCCGATGATCCGC
The DNA here is from genome assembly GCF_002708645.1 of Sphingobium sp. IP1. NCBI lineage: Bacteria > Pseudomonadati > Pseudomonadota > Alphaproteobacteria > Sphingomonadales > Sphingobiaceae > Sphingobium > Sphingobium sp. IP1. Next base: position 167,426 of record NZ_NOIW01000001.1, on the reverse strand, counting down.
CGATCAGCGGAATGTCGCCCAGCGCATCCTGGATCGTCATGGTCAGCAATTCCTCCCGATGCGAGAGGCCGTCGACCAGGAACAGCGCGACATGATTGACCAGCCCGCCCAGCCGGCGGCTGTCCCGTTCCGCCTGCGCCGCCAGCGCGCGCACGACTTCGCGCGCGGCGACCGGATCGAAATTGTCGATGTCGTCGAAACAATGGGAGGTCATGCAGAAATCGGCCGCAGGAAAGCCGATCACGGTCAGGCTGTCATGATCATAGCCCGCATCGGTCAGTTCGCCCGAGCTGGTGCAGCCGATCACGGTGGTGCATTCGCTATGCAGGTTGATCGCCCGCGCCAGGCTGTCCCGGTCATAATGCTGGGAACAGAAGATCACGGCGCCGGCCAGCGGCTCCGTGCCGAGTTGATCCACCAGATCCGCCATCGCCTCGAACGGATCGTCGGCATGGGAGGACGCAAATCCTATCCCTGCCCTTACCCCTGCGCCTGTCGCCATTGTCTCTCCCCATCGCCCATTTTCTTATGCTTTGGGGCATTATCATGTAGCGCGTTCCGCCGGCCTGTCACGCGAAACAAGCCGGTTTTTGGCGCCGTGGATCAGGTGGAAGACCAGCAATGCGACGAATGGCATGGCAAGCCCCAGCAGCAGCGTCGCGGACAGGCGCGGCCAGTGCTTTTCCACCGCCTTGAGCGGATAGGAGAGCAGGCCCAGCGCATAATAGCTGACGGCAACCGTCGACAGTCCTTCGACCAGTTGCTGAAGCTGGAGCTGCATCCGCGCGCTGCGGTCCATCGAGGCGAGCAGGCGGCCATTCTGGTTCTCGATATGGGTTTCGATCCGGGTGCGCAGCAGGGCGGTGAACTGCGCTGCGCGGCCGTTGAGCAGCGCCAGCCGGTCGGTCAGCGCCGCGCAGGTGCGCACGGCGGGCCATAGCCGCCTTTCGGTGAAGTCGGCGAGCGAGCGATGACCGGCGATCGGCACGACATCCAGTTCGGCGAGGCGACTGGCGACGATCCGGCCATAGGCGGCGGTCGCGCTCATCCGATAGGCGCACCCGCTGTCGATCGACAATATGTCGGCGGACAACTGAATCAGTCGCCCCAGCAGGACATCGTCGCGCACCTCGCCGGCGGCCAGCGCCCGGCCGACCTGCTCCAGCGCCTGTTCCAGCCAGTCAAGATCGGCCCAGGCCGTGCGCGCCGGCGGCAGGCCAAGCAGCGCCAGATTGCGATAATTGCCCAGTTCCTGCAGCCGCTGGACGCAGCGGGCAAGATCGCCGGGCAGCAGGCCATTGGCGGCCACCACCATCCGGCCATAGCCATCATCATGGATGCGGAAATCGGTCCAGATGCGCGCGCCGCCACCGACATGACAGGTGACGAGCTGGCCCGCCGGGAACCCGGCACTGGCCACCAGCTCAGCGGCAGCGCCTTCATCCGCGACGATCGCCAGCCGCACGGCGCGGATCACCGCGCCCGGCAGATATTCGGCCCAGGCGATCGCGGCACGGGCGTCGGCCGCGTCGGGAAAATCCCAGCCGACCGGGTCGCTGCCGCCGCGCACCAGGGTGACCGTGCTGGCCTCGCTATGCTGTTCCCAGTGGAGATGGATGTCGGCGCCCAGCCGGGTCTCGCGATGGCGGCTGTCATGCCCCGGACGCAGATCGCCCGGCATGGCGGGCAAGGCCGCCAGTTCCGCCGTGCGCGCGTCCGCATCGAGCAGGCGGACAAGCTGGATCATCCGTGCCGGGACCGTCAGCGCGGGCTCGCGGCGCAATTGCATCTCGCCCACCACCTGCGGGCGCAGCGCATGTTCGGTGAAGCGCCGCTCAGCCACCACGCGCCGGCTCTCCAGCGGCTTCCAGCAGATCCGCCTCCGCATCGGTGAAGACGCGCGAGCGGACGATGAAGCGCTGCCCCTCCGGGCTTTCGAGCGACATGCCGGCGCCCCGCCCCGGCACCACGTCGATCGTCACCTGGGTATGGCGCCAATATTCGAACTGGGCCGCGCCGATCCACACCGGCACATCACCCGCGACATGGCCCAGCAGCACGTCCTGCGGGCCGACCCGGAACTCGCCGCGCGGGAAGCACATCGGCGCGGAACCGTCGCAGCAGCCGCCCGACTGGTGGAACATCAGCGGGCCATGCTGGTCGGTCAGGCGCGCGATCAGCGCTTCGGCCGCTGGCGTAGCGAGAATGCGAGCAGGACAATCGGCCATCGATCCGATCCTTCAGAACCAAAACCGCCATAGGCAAAACTGGCAGAACCAAAGCTGGCGGGCATCCGGGGGAGGATGCCCGCCAAAGGTGCGGAGCGCCAAGAAAGGAGAGAGAAGGGGCGCTCCGCGGTGGATCCGTCAGAAGAAGCCCAGCGCCTTGGGGCTGTAGCTGACCAGCAGATTCTTGGTCTGCTGATAATGGTCGAGCATCATCTTGTGATTTTCGCGGCCGATGCCCGACTGCTTGTAGCCGCCAAAGGCCGCATGGGCCGGATAGGCATGATAGCAGTTGGTCCAGACGCGACCGGCCTGGATGCCCCGGCCCATGCGATAGGCACGGGCGCCGTCGCGGGTCCACACGCCTGCGCCTAGGCCATAGAGCGTGTCATTGGCGATGGCGAGCGCCTCCGCCTCGTCCTTGAAGGTGGTGACGGCCAGCACCGGGCCGAAAATCTCCTCCTGGAAGATGCGCATCCTGTTATGGCCCTTGAGCACGGTGGGCGTCACATAGAAGCCATCGGCCAGCTCGCCGTCATGGGTGGCACGATCGCCGCCGGTCAGCACTTGTGCGCCCTCTTCCTTGCCGATCGCGATGTAGGAAAGGATCTTTTCGAGCTGGTCGTTCGACGCCTGGGCGCCGATCATCGTCGAGGGATCGAGCGGGCTGCCCTGCTTGATCCCCTTCACCCGCGCGATCGCCCGTTCGATGAACTTTTCGTAGATCGATTCCTGGATCAGCGCACGGCTCGGGCAGGTGCAGACCTCGCCCTGGTTGAGCGCGAACATGGCGAAGCCTTCGAGGCATTTGTCGAAATAATCATCGTCCGCATCCATCACATCCTCGAAGAAGATGTTGGGCGACTTGCCGCCCAGTTCCAGCGTGACGGGGATCAGGTTTTCCGACGCATATTGCATGATCAGCCGACCGGTCGTGGTCTCGCCGGTGAAGGCGATCTTCGCTATCCGCTTGTTCGACGCCAGCGGCTTGCCCGCTTCCACGCCGAAGCCGTTGACGATATTGAGGACGCCCGGCGGCAGCAGGTCGCCGATGATCTCCGCCAGCACCAGCACCGACATCGGCGTCTGCTCGGCAGGCTTGAGCACGATGCAGTTGCCGGCGGCGAGCGCAGGCGCCAGCTTCCACACTGCCATCAGGATCGGGAAGTTCCAGGGGATGATCTGGCCGACGACCCCCAGCGGCTCATGGAAATGATAGGCGATGGTGTCATGGTCGATCTCGCTGATCGATCCTTCCTGGGCGCGGGCGCAGCCGGCGAAATAGCGGAAATGATCGATGGCGAGCGGAATGTCGGCATGGGTGGTTTCGCGGATCGGCTTGCCATTGTCGATCGTCTCGGCCAGCGCGATGAGGTCGAGATTGGCCTCCATGCGATCGGCCATCTTGAGCAGGATGTTCGATCGCTGCGTCGACGACATCTTGCCCCACGCGTCCTTGGCGGCATGGGCGGCGTCGAGCGCGGCCTCGATATCCTCGGCCGTGCCGCGCGCGACCTGGCACACGACCTGGCCGGTGACCGGCGAGATATTGTCGAAATATTGCCCCTTGGCCGGTGCCGTCCACTGGCCGCCGATATAATTGTCGTAGCGGTCGCGGATCAGGGTCTGGCCGGCGAATTTATCCAGCGCCTGTTGCAGCATCATCTTGTCTCCTGGGTCGATTTTGTGATCGTCTTTCAGCCTTCAGAAGATGGCAAAGCAGGCCGCCGGTGCAATTGGACCTTCGGTCGGATCGCCCCGTCTGCGGGACGAGGCGGGCATGAGACGCGACCTGTGCCGCCCCCTCGACAGAGACCCGACGGGCTGCTCTATCTGGCAGGCCCCTTCCCTGCCCCGGAGAGATTTCCCCCATGTTCCAAGTTTCCCACCTGGTCATCGTCGGTGGCGGGTTCAGCGGTACGCTGCTGGCGATCAACCTGCTGCGCTACGGGACGATGCGGGTGACATTGGTCGAGCGGCGGCCCGAACGGCTGGGCAAGGGCGTCGCGTTCGGCAGCGCCCTGCCCGACCATATCCTCAATGTCCGCGCCGGCAACATGAGCGCCTTTCCCGACCAGCCGGGCCATTTCGCGCAATGGCTGGCGGAGACGAGTGGCGGGACAAGACCCGCGCCGAGGCGGGCGACCGGCTGGACGTGATCGATGACGCGGCGGTCGACATCCGCATGACCGGCGATGGCTGTGTCGTCGAACTGGCGTCGGGCAAGACGCTGGCGGCCGACGCGGTGGCGCTGGCGCCGGGCAATCTGCCGCCGCATGACCTGCCGCCATTCCGGGACAAGGCGGCTCCGCTCTATGTGTCCGAACCCTGGGGCGCGGACATTGCCGAGGGGCTGACGCCGAGCGACAAGATACTGCTACTGGGCACGGGCCTGACCGCGGTGGATTGCGCGCAGACGCTGGACAGCGCGGGCTTTCGCGGATCGATCCTGGCGCTGTCGCGGCGCGGGCTGGTGCCGCACAGCCATGCGCCGGCCGCGCCCTTCCCCGCCCTGCGCGAGCGGCCCGCCGCCCATTGCGCCGGGTTGGTCCGCACCATCCGCCAGCGGGCCGAGGCGGTTGGCTGGCGCCGCGCGGTCGATGAACTGCGCCCCTTCACCCAGGATATATGGCGGGCGGCCTCCCCGGTCGAACGGGCGCGCTTCCTGCGCCATGCCCGGCCCTATTGGGACGTGCATCGCCACCGCATCGCGCCGCAGGTGGCCGAACGAATCGCCGCGATGCAGGCGAGCGGGCGGCTGCGGATCGCGGCGGGCCGGATCATCGGCGCGCAGGACGCCGACCAGGGACTGATCGTGCAATGGCGGCCGCGCGGCGGCGAACAGGTGCAGGATATCCGGGTGGCGCGGGTGGTCAATTGCACCGGGCCGCTGGCCGACCTTGGCCGCGCCGACGATGTGCTGCTGCGCCGGCTGGCGGATCGCGGCGCAATCCGGCCCGATGCGCTGGCGATCGGCATCGACACCAACCGGCAGGGCCATGCCATCGCACGCGACGGCAGCGCGCAGGAACGGCTGCTGGTGGTCGGGCCGATGACGCGCGGCGCCCATTGGGAGATCGTCGCCGTGCCGGATATCCGCCGCCATAGCTGGGACATGGCGCGCGCGCTGACCGGCGCGCAATGGGTGGAGGCGGAAGGGCTCTAGAGCAAATTCCGATCCGACTGCGTCAGATCGGTTGCTCTAAGTTTTTGGTTTAAAACGTTTTCCGAGTCATCAGGTAATTCCACCTGATTAGAAAACGCTCTAAACCGGCAGCTCGACCTGCGCGCGCAGCCCGCCATCGGGAGTGCGCGCCAGCGACACTCGCCCCTGATGCGCCTGCGCTGCCGACTGGACGATCGACAGGCCGAGACCCACGCCGCCGGTGCTGCGGTTGCGGGAGGGTTCGCCGCGATAGAAGGGCTCGAAGGCGCGGGCGATATCGGCCTGCTCCATGCCCGGCCCGTCATCCTCGATCGTGACGATCGCCCGCCCCTCGTCGCGCATCACCTGCACCCGCGCGCGGTCGCCATATTTGATCGCATTGTCGATCAGGTTGGTGAACAGCCGTTTGAGCAGGATCATGTCACCCGCGATGATGACAGGCTCCGCGCCGGTCAGGGTCACGTCGCGGCCCATGTCGGCGAAGTCATCGACCAGCCCCTCGACCAGCAGGCCAAGGTCGAGCGGTTCCTTGAGCCGGGGGCGGTTTTCATTGTCGACGAAATCCAGCGTCGTGCCGATCAGCGCCTCCATCTGGCGGATTTCCTCCTCGGCCGCGATCCGCACCGGCGCGGGCGCGGCGGTGAGGTGGAAATGGAGGCGCGACAGCGGCGTGCGCAGATCATGCGCGATCGCGCCGACGACCGAGGTGCGTTCGCGCACATAGCGGGCGATGCGCGCCTGCATCTCGTTGATCGATTGCGCCGCCAGCCGGATCTCGCTCGGCCCGTCGAGCGGGATCGGCTGTTCCTCCTGCCCTGCCCCCATCCGCTCGGCCGAGGCCGCGAAGGCGCGGATCGGGCGGGTCAGCCGCGCGCTGAACCAGAGGCTGAGCGGCACCACCAGCAGGATGCCGACGAGGAAGGCATATTGGCCGAGCAGCCGCCAGAGCGACCGCCCGCCCCGCGCTTCCCGCGTGATCATCCGCCACTGACCGTCGGGCTGGCGGATCGCGGCGGTGAAGGTGCCCAGGATGAAGGGATCGGCGACGCCATCGGGGCCGTAGAGCTGCATCTCCTCGACGAACTGGCCGATCCGCTCGCGATCGCCGGGGTCGAGGCGGATGCGCACATCGGCCGCGGGCAGGCTGAGGCGCCGGGCCAGCAGCGCGGCGATCAGCCGATCGGCCGGGTCGGTCGATGCCGGCGGCGCGGCCGCCTGGCGCACCTCATGCACCACCGGCTCATCGCGCAGCAGGGGCTGGCCATGGACGATGCGGGCAATCTCATAGACCGACAGCGGCACCCGTTCGGGCGGAATGAAATAGAGCAGCAGGGTCAGGCTGAAGGCGGTCAGCGTCAGGATCACGACCAGGGCCAGCGCCAGCAGATGGGCGTGGATCGAATTGGCCCAGCGCAGGAAGCCCGCCTTCATCCGCGCTGCACCGGCGCCTGGAAGATATAGCCTTCGGACCGGACGGTGTGGATCAGTTCGCCGCGTGCGCGGGTGCCGAGCTTGCGGCGCAAGCGGCTGACCTGGGTGTCGATCGCCCGGTCGAACACATCGGCATCCTCGCCCCGCGCCAGTTCGACCAGCGCGTCGCGGTTCAATATCTGCTGGGGATGTTCGATGAAGGCAAGCAGCAGGGCGAACTCCCCCTCCGACAGGCTGATGATGATGCCGGCGGGATCGCGCAGCACCCGGCGTACCGGATCGAGCTGCCACCCTTCGAAATGATAATGGGCCAGCACCGGCTGGCGGGTGTCGGCGACCGGGCGGCGGCGGCGCTGCAGCGCACGGATGCGGGCGAGCAGTTCGCGCGGCGACAGCGGCTTTGGCAGATAATCGTCGGCGCCCATTTCCAGGCCGGTGATCCGGTCCCCTTCCGTCCCCAGCGCCGACACCATGATGATGCCGGCATCCTGCTGCCCCGCGAGCGAGCGGGCGATCGACAGCCCGTCCTCGCCCGGCATCATGACGTCGAGGACGATGATATCGACCGGCTGACGGGCAAGGATGGCGCGCATCGCCGGGCCATCGGCCGCTTCGCTGACGACATAGCCTTCCTGCATCAGGAAAGCGCGGGCCAGCGCGCGCAGCGACGGATCGTCATCGACGATCAGGATATGCGTGTCGCCCGGCGCGCTGTCGCCTGTCAGCTTCGCTGTCACCCTTACCTCTCCTCTTCCCATTCCGCCCCTTCTAGCCGCCGGCCCGCGCCGGATTTTGTCAGGCCCGACACAAAGGGCGGAATAAGCGCCTGCATTCTGCGCCGATTTTGTCGGCGCTGACAAATTAATCCGGCGCCCCCCTGCTAGAAGGATCGCACAAGAGGACCGGAGCAACCGGGCCGGCAGGGAAGAGGAGTGGGCCGCATGGCGGCAAGCCATCATCATGTCCGTCACTGGAGCCGCCGATCGGCATTGGGCCTGATCGCCTGCGTGCCGCTGGGGCTAGCGAGCATGGCCAATGCCGCCGAGTGCGTCGATCCGGCCAGCCTGTCCGCCGCGCAGAAGAGCATGCGCAAGTCGCTGGGCTTTCGCACGTCGAGCGATGCGACCAAGCGCTGCGGCCTGTGCGCCTTCTTCACCGCCGCCCAGCCGGGCTGCGGCAAATGCGCGCTGCTGAGCGGCGGCATCGTGCCGGCCGAGGGCGTGTGCGACAGCTGGGCGAAGAAGAGCTGATGGCGAACCCCGCGCGCCAATATGTCTGGGACTTGCCCATCCGGCTGTTTCACTGGGCGCTGGTCGGCCTGATCGGCTTTTCCTGGTGGAGCGCGGAAACCTATCACATGGACTGGCATCGCCTGTCGGGTCAGGCCGTGCTGTTCCTGATCGCCTTTCGCCTGATCTGGGGCCTGATCGGGTCGGGGCCGGCGCGCTTTGCCCAGTTCCTGCGCGGGCCGCGCGCGATCTTCGCCTATCTGACCGGCCGTGCGCCCGCCGCGCCGGGCCATAATCCGCTGGGCGGCTGGAGCGTGGTAGCGATGCTGCTGGCGCTGTCGGTGCAGGTCGGCACCGGCCTGTTCGCGGTCGATATCGACGGCATCGAATCCGGGCCGCTGTCGCATCTGGTCGATTTCGATCAGGGCCGGCTCGCCTCCGACATCCATGGCATCAGCTTCACCATCCTGCAGATGCTGATCGGCCTGCATGTCCTGGCGGTGCTGTTCTACCTGCTGGTGCGCCGCCGCAACCTGATCGGGCCGATGGTTAGCGGCCGGGCGAAAGTGACCGGCGAGCCGGTAGCGGTGCGGCGCGCTTCGCCTGTCGCCTTCGCCGTCGCCATCCTGCTGGCGGGCAGCCTCGCCTGGTGGGTCTTTGCCGATCCGATGCTGTGACAGACATGAAAGGGACGAGGATGAGGATACACGATACAGCGCGGATGAAGCGGCCGATCGCGATGCTGGCACTGCTCTGCGCGGCGCCGCTGGCGGCGGCACCCGGCGATATCGTCGCCACCCGGATCGCGGGCTTCCGCGAGGTCGGCGCGGCGTTCAAGAATATCAATGACGAGCTGAAATCGGCCACACCGCAAACCTATGTGATCCAGATTTCGGCGCGGCAGATCCGCGATTATGCGCGCCAGCAGCAGGGCTGGTTCCCGGCCGGCAGCGGCCCGAAACCCGGCGTCAAGACGGCCGCCAAACCGGAAATCTGGAGCCAGCCAGCCGCATTCAAGGCGGCGCAGGACGGCTTTACCGCACAGGCCAACAGCTTCGCCACCGTCGCGGCGAGCGGCGACGTGGCGAAGATGCGGGTTGCGGCCAAGACGCTGGGGCAAAGCTGTGGCACCTGCCATCGCAGCTTCCGCGTCGAGGAGAAGCGCTGATGTGGCGCCGGGCGGCCGCGATCCTGTGGCTGGTGCAGCCGGCCGCGCTCTGGGCGCAGGCCGCCGACCTGCCGCCCGAGGCCGCGAGCGGCGAGCCGCTGCCGGCGGGGGTCAGCGTCCGCAAGGTCGGTGACCAAAACGTCTATGTCGATGCCCATGGCCGCACCCTCTATGGCATGGACATGCGCGCCGTGACCGGGCGGACCGGGCATCAGCCGCTCTGGTGTTCGGGTGATTGCCTGACCCAATGGACGCCGCTCGCCGCGCCCGCCAAGGCGGAGATCGTGCCTGCGCCGCCCGAGTTCGGCGGCGATCGCAAGGCGCCCCGGCTGAAGCAGGATGGCGCCGACTGGATCGTGATGCAGGGGCCGAGCGGGCCGCAATGGGTCTATAAGCGGGTCAATCTGGTCTTCACCCATGCCGGCGAGCGGCCGGGCACGATCGGGCATGAGGGCGAGGACGGGCTCGTCTGGAACAGCCTCAAATATGTGCCGGCCGCGCCCAAGATCGACGCGCCGGCCGATGTGACGGCGCGGCTGGTGGACGGACGCTATCTGCTGGTCGATGGTCAGGGCAATTTGCTGATTACGCATAAGGGCAAGGCCTGTGGCACGGCCTGCGCCGACTGGCGCGTCTTCCCGGCGGGCATGGCGCGACGGGGCATGGGCGCCTGGACCGTGCGGCCCGATGGCGACCGCGCCCAATGGGCCTATCGCGACCGGCCGGTCTTCACCATCGCGGGCGACGACCCGGCGGACATTCCCGCCGAGGCCGAACCGCTGATCCCATGACATTTCGCAAGGAGAGGATGATCGTGCAGAATCATCGCAAACTGATCCTGCTGCTGGGCGCGCTGCCGCTCGCGGCGTCGGTGCCGGCATCGGTGTCAGCGCAGGGGGACGCCCCCGCGAAGTCCGCCGTCCCTGCCACGCTGCCCGCCCCGCCAGCCAATGGCGAGATGGGTTTCGTCGTCAGCCATTTCGCGCCCGCCATCTATCAGGGCAAGGAGGATTGCCCGCAGGGCCTCGCCGCGACCCTGCGCGAAAATTATCTCCAGACCCAGCCGGTGGGGGAACGCACGCGGCTGCTGGAAAAGGCGAACGAGAAGGAGCTGACCGCGCGCTGGACAGGCTATGCCTTCGGTCCCGACAATCTCAACATCTGCACCCATCCCGACAAGTTCGACCGGCCGCCCCAGCGCATGGTGCAGGGCAAGGTCGCGCAGGGGCTGAACCTGGACGATGATGCGGATGGCGCGGCGGCGGACGACAGCTGCGGCCATGCCAATTTTACCGGGCCAGCCGGCGAGCCGGGCGTCGACAACCAGATGTGGCGGGCAATGGGCTGCGTCCGGACCTGGCGCGGGGTCGACGGCACGGGCGGCGACATCGTCAAGGGCCTGACCCAGTTTCTGGTGAGCGGCGAACATAGCCAGCTGCTGCTGCTGAGCGGCGTCGACAGTCTGGAAAATGATCCCGACGTGACGGTGATCTACGCCAATACCGAGGATCGGGCGGTGGTGGATTCGCGCCAGAATTTCATCCCCGGCGCCAGCTACAGCGTCACCGCCAATGCCGCCCATCGCAATGTGCTGAAAGGGCGGATCGTCAATGGCGTGCTCACCACCGAGCCGGCCCATATCCGCCTGAAGCAGAATTGGGGGCAAGGGTCGGAGCGCGACATTCGTGGCCGGCGCAACGAATATGATTTCACCAAAGCGCGGCTGCGCTTCACCTTCCAGCCGGACGGATCGATCAAGGGCATCGTCGGCGGCTATCAGCCGATCTGGAACGTGATGGCCAGCGCCTCGGTCGGTGGCGAGGGCGCGGCGACTACGGCCGGCTACGACTGCGCCGCCATGTATGCGGCGTTGAAGGCGATGGCCGATGGCGATCGCGATCCGGCGACCGGCCAGTGCCGCCGCATTTCGAGCGGCATGGAGGCCTGGGCCGTGCCCGCCTTCGTCACCGACCGTCTGCCCCAGCCCAAGGTGGCGCAGCGATGAGCGGGCCGTTTCGCCACAGGGCGCGCTGGACGCTGTTCGCCGGGTTGCTGCTGAGCGCCTGCACGGTCGAGAAGGCGCCGCAGACCGCCGCCACGCCCGAGGCCAGCTTCGCGCCCTTGAAGACGCCGCTGGGCCAGGTGGCGGGGATGCGCCGTCTGACCGAAGCGCAATATCGCAACAGCATCGCCGATATCTTCGGCCCCGACATCAAGGTCGCCGGCCGGTTCGAGCCGATCGTGCGGCCGGTGCATGAGCTTATCGCGACCGGCGCCAGCGCATCGACCATCTCGCCCGCCGGACTGGAGCAGTTCGACGCAATGGCGCGCAATATCGCCGCGCAGGTGTTCGCGCCGGATCGCCGCGCCCAGTTCATGCCCTGCGCCCCGCGCGATGCGGCCGCGCCCGATGCCGATTGCGCCGCGCGGATGCTGATGCCGATCGGTCGCTACCTGTTCCGCCGGCCAATGACGCAGGAGGAGATCGGCGCCTTCGTCATGATGGCCGGCAAGGGCGCTGGCGATGGCCAGGGTTTCTATGACGGGATGCAGCTGGCGCTCGCCGCCATGCTGGTATCGCCACAATTCCTCTACATCATCGAGAGCGCAGAGCCCGACCCGGAGGCGCCCGGCAGCCTGCGGCTCGACAACCATGCCCGCGCCGCGCGGCTGAGCTATCTGCTGTGGAACACGACGCCCAATGAGGCGCTGCTGCGCGCTGCCGACGAGGGCAAGCTCACCGATCCGGCGCAACTTGCGGCGATCGCGCAGAAAATGGTGCGCTCGCCCCGGCTGGAGGATGGCGTGCGCGCCTTCTTCGCCGACATGCTGCTGTTCGAGAAGTTCGACGAAATGGCCAAGGACCAGATCGTCTATCCCCGCTTCAACCCCGATGTCGCATCGGCCCTGTCCGAACAGATGCTGCGCATGATCGTCGACCAGCTGGTGACGCGGCAGGGCGATTATCGCGACCTGTTCACCACCCGGCGGACCTTCATCAACCGGGCGCTGGGGCCGCTCTATCAGGCGAAGGTGTCCAGCATGCAGGGCTGGGTGCCCTATGAATTTGCCGATGGCGACGATCGCGCCGGGCTGCTGGGCCAGGCCGGCTTCCTGGCGCTCTATTCCCATTCGGGCCGCAGTTCGCCAACCCTGCGCGGCCGGGCGATCCGCGAGCTGCTGCTGTGCCAGCCGGTGCGCAATCCGCCAGGCAACGTCAATTTCACCGCCGTGCAGGATGTCGGCAACAAGGCGATGCCGACCGCGCGCATTCGCCTGAACGCCCATAATAGCGACCCGGTCTGCGCCGCCTGTCACAAGATCACCGACCCGCTGGGCCTGCCGCTGGAGCGGTTCGACGGCATCGGCGCCTTCCGCCGGACCGAGAATGACGCGCCGATCGATACCGCCGGCGTGTTCGAGGGCACGGCCTTCCAGGGCAATGTCGGCCTGGGTCAGGCGCTGGCGGCGAGCAAGTCGACCACCGAATGCGTTGCCGGCCGCGCTTTCCAATATGCGACCGGGCGCATGCCGGAGGATGAGGAGGCGACCGCGATGGCACTGGAACAGGGCTTCGCCGCCGATGGCTATCGCATCCAGGCGCTGTTCCTGCGGGTCGCGACCATGGCCGATGCCTATCGCGTCAGCACCCCACCGCTGGCCAAGCCGCAGGTCGCGATGATGACCAGCCCGCATATCCGTGAAGGAGACCGCCCATGAGCTTCCCCCTCGATCGCCGCACCGCGCTGCGCGGCATGGTCAACGGCATGGCCGTGGCCGTCGGCCTGCCGCTGCTCGACATCTTCCTCGACGGCAACGGCACCGCCATGGCGTCGACCGGCGCACCGATGCCGATCCGCTTCGGCACCTGGTTCTGGGGGCTGGGCGTCAATCCGCCGCGCTGGTTCCCCAGCGCCGCCGGCAAGGATTATGAGCTGAAGGTCGAGCTGGCCTCGATCGAGGCGCTCAAGCACAAGGTCAATATCCTGGGCGACTTCACCCTGCCACTCGACGGCAAGCCCAACCTGCCGCACATCAGCGGCGGCATCGGCATCCGCACCGGCATGGCGATCGATTCCGACCGGGGCCTGCCGGGGCCGTCCTTCGACGTGTCGATCGGCGATGTGATCGGCACCCGCACCCGCTTCCGTTCGATCGAGCTGTCGGCGACCGGCGATCCGCGCAATTCGCTGTCCGGGCGCGGCAATGGCAATCTCAACCCGGCGGAAGTGTCGCCCGCCGCCCTTTATACAAGGCTGTTCGGCGCCGGCTTCCATGATCCCAACAGCGCGACCTTCACCCCCGATCCGGCGGTCATGGCTCGGCGCAGCGTCCTGTCCGGCGTGTCCGACCAGCGGCAGGCGCTGGAGGCGCGGCTGGGCGCGGCCGACAGGCAGCGGCTCGACCAATATTTCACCTCGCTGCGGCAGCTCGAAAACCAGCTCGACGTGCAACTGACCAAGCCGGCGCCGATGCAGGCCTGTATCGTCCCGCCCAAGGTGCCGGACCTGCCGGTCAATGCAGAGATCGAGAATGTCATGCGCAATCACGAGATCATGACCGATCTGCTGGTGATGGCGATGGCGTGCGACAATGTCCGGCTGTTCAACATGAACTTCAACAATGGCGCGTCGTCCCTGACGCGGGTGGGCAGCACCATCACCCATCATCAGCTGACCCATGAGGAGGTGCTGGATAACCGGCTGGGCTATCAGCCCGAAGTCACCTTCTATGTCGACAAGTGCATGGAAGCCTGGACCTATTTCATCAAGGCGATGGACGCGGTGAAGGAAGGCGACCGCACCCTGCTGGATAACAGCCTGGTCTTTGCCCATAGCGAGACCGAGTTCGCCAAATTCCACACCATCGACAATATCCCGATGATGACGGCCGGATCGGCGGGCGAGCGCATCCATACCGGCCAATATATTACCGGCGACGGATCGCCGGTCAGCCGGGTCGGCCTGACCCTGCAACAGGCGATGGGCGTGCCGGTCGACCGTTGGGGCACGGGCAGCCTGGAGACGAACAAGATCATCCCCGGACTGATCGTCTGATCCCCTACTCGACCCGCGCCGCGTAGAGGCCGTGATGCGACAGCATGAACAGGGTCTTGCCGTCCGGGCCGCCGAACAGCAGCTGTAGCGGCCGTTCGGGCACGTCGATCCGACCGATCGGCTTGCCGTCGGGCGCGTAGACGAAGACCTGGCCATTGGCGACATAGACCCGGCCCTGCGCGTCGCTGACCACGCCCTCGCCACCACGATCGGCGAAGGGCTTGAGGTCGGTCAGCGTGCCGTTGCCCGCGACCAGCGCGCTGTAGGTGCGATTTTCCGATCCGTTGGTGACATAGATGCGCTGGCCCGGCTTGCCCTGAACGAAGCCATAGCTGTCGAGCGTGTGGGAGAAGCGCAGGCCGCGATGGTCGACCGGTCCCTGGGCGAAGACGCGCCAGGCCGGCAGGGCGATGCTGCCGTCGGGCGAGACATAGGCCTGCGCATTGGGCTGGGCGGCGTCGCGGGCGAACATGTCGGCAAGCGTGGTGAATTGATAGGTCCTGGGATCGATCTGGTCCCTGAACTCGCCATTCACCCACCAGTTGACCGGGAAGATGGTGGCGGCAGCGCCCTGCCCCGCAGCCGTCGCCGGGATGACGCTGACCTGCGTGTCGGGCGCGCCGGGGGTGACGCTGTAGACGGTGCCGTTGCGGCCATAGGAAGAGAGGACGAGCAGATTGCCCGACTTGTCGATGGTCAGGTTCACCGGATCGAGCGCGGCGTCGCGGATCATCTCCAGCCGGCCCGCGTCGGACCAGCGCCAGATGCGCTGGAAGAAACGGTCGATGAAATAGAGCCGGCCCTGTGCGTCCACCGCGCCGCCGCCCAGACCATAGAAACCGTCAGCGAGCTTCTGAACGCTCGCGCCGCCGAAGGTCGAGGGGGCGACCGGATCGGGTTTCGCCGGCACGTCCAGTACGGCGAATTCGCGCTCGCGCACTTCCAGGCCGTGGGTGATATCCTGAATGGCGTTTTCGAACGGATATTTGGTGAGCCGCAGGAAGGTGCCGCAGCCATTTTCGTCGCAGGTGCCGACCCCGCTTTCCGCGTTCACATGGACGTTGCGGAAGCGGATATCGTGCGAATTATAGAGCGACACGGCGGTCGGCGCGGGCTTGCGCGTGCGGGTGACGCGATAGCCGTGGAAATTGGCGACCAGGATGTTGCGCGAGTCGCGGATTTCGAGCGCGACGGCGTCGCCGCTCTCGCCCGCCTCGCCTTCGGTCTGGGGCGCCAGCAATTCCCAGTTGGCGACGCGGTTGAGGCCGATTTCGGTGCGGACATGATGTTCGACCGAGGCCTGAATCAGCCGGCCCGGCGTTTGCGTGTCGGAGATCAATATGCCTGGATGGCCGAAGGTGCTGGGGCTCCAGATATTGGCGAAGGTGCCCCCGCCCCCCTGCGTCACCCAGAGGCTGGCATATTGGCCGCCCCAGCGGCGCGATGCGTCGGGATCGGCGGTGGCATTGTTGTTGTAGGGACTGCGCCGGCTGCCATCGAAGGCGTCGGTGCCATGGCCGCCCTGGAACTTGACGTCGTTGACCATGGAGTTGGCGCCAGCCTTCCACAACAGGCCGGTCGCGCGCGGATTGGCGCCATTGGTATCGAGCGCCAGGCCGGCGACGATCGCGTCGCCACCCTGCGCGCTTTCCACCAGTGCCTTGGGCGCGCCGACGCCCTGGAAGGCAGGCGTGCCATCGGGCAGGACGATCTGGGTCAGGCTGGGGTGGAGGCCGATCAGCACCGTGTCGGCGCGCAGCCGCAGCGTGTCGCTGACCTTGTAGAAGCCGGCGGGGAGGTAGACGACACGATGGCTGTCGATCGCCTTTTGCAGCACGGCGGTGTCGTCCGTGACATTGTCGCCCTTCGCCCCCAAGGCGCGGACATTCACCCATTCGGACACAGGCGGCAGCGGGCGAATGGCGGGCGCGCCGGGTGCGGGCAGGCTGGCGATCGGCTGCGCCTGCATGTCGGTCTTGTAGTCGCCGATCCGGCCAAGGCCCGGCAGGGTCAGGCCATGGGTGAAGGCGGAGACCTTGTAAGCCTTCCCCTGCCCCGCCACCGTCCGGCCGCTTTCGCGGAAGCGGGCGAAGGTCGGCATGTTGGCGGCCAGCACATTCTGGAAGCCGACCTGGGTATAGACATTCTTCTCGTTGGAGATGATGACGCCGGCCTTCGACACATTTTCGAAGCGGACATCCTGACCCCAGAGCCAGTCGCCATAGCCCCGGTCGATCTCGATCCCGACCGGCACGTTGCGGAAGGCGACATTGAGCAGGGTCAGGCCCGCTTCATGCTCGCGAATGGCGGCGTCGCGCTGTCCCTCGAACGTCGCATCGACCAGGGCGAAGGGCCAGGCGGGCGAGGTCTTTTCCGCGAGTATGCCATAGCGGCCGCCCTTGAAGTGCAGATCCTCCGCCTCGTTGGCGACATGGTAGAGGCCGGCAAGGCCCGAACCGATGTCGAAATCGACATGGCTGACGAAACTGTGCTGGGCGGAATGGAAGCGGATCGCGGTCGCCGCCGGATTGCCGTCCATGATGCGGAAATCGATATTGCCGAGAGCGGAATAGAAGGTGCCCGGATTGGCGTCGGCAATTGTCTTGTCGAACGGCACGCTGCCGGCCGGCGGGAAGGCGGCGGGCCAGCTTTCCTTGTCGGTCTGGCGCTTGCCACCGGTGAAGATCAGCATATGGGCAACGCCGCGCTGAAAGCCGGGCGTGTTGGCGCCAAGCAGGATCGTCGGGCGCTGGGCGCCGATGCCGAAGATGCGCACGCCCGGCCAGAGGAACAGCGTGCGACTGATGCGATAGGTGCCCTGGGGCAGGAAGACAATGCCGCCGCCGGGCGTCGCGGCGGCGGCGTCGAGCGCCTGCTGGATCGCGGCGCTGTCATCGGCGCGGCCATCGCCCACGCCCTTCACCGTCACGGCGCGCGCATCGTCGGGCATGGCGGTGTAGACGGACGGGGACGCGAAAGCCGGCTGCGCCGCCGCCAGACATAGCAACACCGATGCACAGGCTCCACTCAATCCACGATACATCAGCCAGGCTCCGTAAAAAGAAGATGTCCCGGCCGTGCAGGACCGGGACAAGTTTGGGGGGGAGAGATGTTATGTTTTATCAGAAATTGAAGCGGACACCGGCGCGGTAGATGCGGCCCAGCGTGTCGTAGAGCGCCGGGTTGATGTCGAGACCGGTGTTGGTCTGGGGCGAGGCGACCGGATCCTTGTCGAACAGATTGTCGACCTTGCCATAGAGGGACACACGGTCGCTGAACTTGAAGGTGGCGCCGATGTCGACATAGAAGGCCCCCTTCATCTTGTTATAGTCGATGGTCGGGTGGTTCGCGGTCGAGGTCGGGCAGGACGACTGGCACACGACATATTGGTTGCCGAACGTGCCGTCGCTGATCCAGCGTTCCTGCACCGTCAGGCTGAACTTGCCGCTGTCATAGGTCTGCACCGCCAGCCATTTCCAGTCGGGCGTGTTGCCGTTATTGGCGCCGGCCTGGTCGACCGGATCGACACCGGCAATGCCCGCCTCCACAATGAACTTGCGGATATGGGTGCCGAGCGCGCGGACGGTGAAGTTGCCCGGCAGGCCGAGCGGCTGCTGCCACTGATAGCTCGCCTCGATATCGAAGCCGCTGGTCCGCCAGGAGGCAAGGTTGAACGGCTGGACATTGATATAGTTGAGGCTGGGATTGGCATTGTCGAGGCTGAAGCCGCCACAGAAGGCCTGATTGCCGTCATAGCAGAACTGGACGATCTGCTGCGCCGACAGGCTGGAGACGACGCCCTTCAGCTTGATGTCATAATAGTCGAACGACAGGCTGAGGCCCGGCAGCCAGGAGGGACGCGCCAGCACGATGCCGATTTCGGTGTTGCGGGCGATTTCCGGCTTCAGATTGGGGTTGCCGATGGTGTTCTGGAATGCCTGAACCGCTGCGCCCTGGAAGGGATCGCTGAAGTTGGGCAGGGTCGTGACGGTCGGCGCGGCGAACAGTTCCGACAGGTTCGGCGCGCGGACGTCGCGCGAGGTGACGGCGCGCAGGCGGATGCCATCGAGCGGCGTATCCCAGGTGCCGCCGACCTTCCACGCCCAGACCGTGCCCGACGTGCTGTAATGGGTGCCACGGCCCGCGGCGTTCAGATTGGCGCGGCCGACCGCTTCGCTGTCGAACAACGGCATGTCGATTTCCACGAAACCTTCATAGACTTCATATTTGCCGCGGCCATTCTTGTAGTTGCCGGCCGCCCAGTTGCTGCCCTGTGCGCCATTGAGCAGCGGGTCGGCGGGATAATCGGCGCTGTTCGGGCTGAGATCGGACACGCCCGCGCCATAGGGATCGGCATTCACGCGGTAAAATTCGCGGCGATATTCGGCACCGAAGGCGACCGACAGCGGCCCTGCCCACAATTCCACCGGATTGCCCGAGAAGTTAAGGCTGGCGACGTCCTGGGTCAGCTTGGTGTGCTGGAACGGGCCATTGTCATGCGGCGCGACATAGGCGAGCGCGGCGGCCGAGGGGGTGAAGCCGCCGAAGATGTTGATCGGCTGGCAACCGAGCGCGCGGGCGGCCGGATCGGCGCAGACGATCGCGCCGTTGAGGGTGATCGCATTGGCCGCCGCGGCATAGCGGTTCTGCAGCACGATATCCTTCACCCGGATGTCCGAGATGGTGATGCCATGCTCATAATAGGCGTCATAATTCCAGTCGGTGCCGGCCGCGCCGAACTTGCCCTTGGCGCCGGCGACGAAGCGATATTGCTTGCGATCGGTATAGACCTGCGGATCGGGGAAGGCGGCGTTGGACGAGCCGAAGCCGAAGGAGGTGATGCCGGCGGTGGCGCACTGGTCGCGCACCGACTGGGGCAGATAGGGGTTGGAGCATTGGACGGTCAGGTTGGCGCGGCCATAGCCGGGGCTGGGCTGGTTGTTGGTCTTCACCTGCGCGACATTGACCGTGACATAGGCTTCGTTGTTGTCGGCGAAATCATAGCCGATCCGGCCATAGCCGTTGATGCGCTCCAGCGAGGATTTGAGCGAGGCGCCCGAGCCGGGTGCGCCCGACAGGTCGCCGCCTTCGCAGAAGCTGTTGCCGCGATAGCAGTTGGTGACCGCGCCGGTGCCGGTCGGCGTACCGTTCGAGCCATAGTTGAACTGATAGGGATTGCCATTCTGGTCGAAGGCGATGCCCTGCAGCGGGCCATTGTTGATCAGGCCATAGCGGGCATATTGATAGGGCTGGGCATAATCGCGGTAATTATATTGCGGCAGGCCATTGTTGGTCTGGCCGGTATTCATCAGCGTGGTCGCGCGATACCAGTCGCGACTGCCGGCCAGGTCGGTGCCGAAGTCGCCGGCGCCCACGCCGCCTTCATGGTCATATTCGCCGCTGACGACGACATGCAGGCGATCGTCCATGAAGGATTTGCCATAGGCGGCCTGGACCAGCGCGGTTTCGTCATCGCCATATTTGGTGATGCTGCCCAGGACATTGCCCTTGAAGCCTTCGAAATGGGTGTCGGTGATGAAGTTGACCACGCCGCCGACCGCATCTGAGCCGTAGGAGGCCGAGGCACCGCCGGTGACGACGTCGACGCGCTTCACCAGCAGCTGCGGGAACATCGAGATGTCGGGCACGCCGGTGACATTGGCGCCAACGACGCGCTGGCCGTCGAGCAGGGTCAGGGTGCGGATCGCGCCCAGGCCACGCAGCGAGAAGGAGCTGAGGCCCTGCTGGCCGCTGGAGGTGGAGAAGGTGCCGGTGGCGGCGCCGGTCGACCCCTGGAGCGAGGGCAGCTGGGCGATGGTGTTGAAGATGTTGGGCTGGGCGTTGTTGGCGATCTGCTCCTCACCGATGACGGTGGTGGGCGTCGGCGCATTGAAGCCGCTGGTGGTGATGCGCGATCCGGTGACGATGATGTCGGCGCTCTGCGATGCCGGCGTTTCGCTCGTCTGGGCCTGCGGCGCAGGTTCGGGTGCCGGTTCGGTCTGGGCCTGGGCGGTGCCGGCCAGCGCCATGATGGCGACGGCGGCCAGGCTGACGCCCGCCATATGCCGATGGATTGCGATCTGCACGTTCATTCCTCTTCCCCTCTTGTCACCAGGCGCCCTCCCGGCGTCGGCGCGCCCATGGCGGGCTATTGTGTGAGTATTAATCCCGAGCGGTCGCCACCGCACTTACGACATAGGTCGTAGGCGGCGGCGAACCGTCGCTTTTTCAGGGCTTTGCGGCGTAGAGCGCGTGGTGCGTCAGGATGAAAAGCGTGCGCTTGTCGGGGCCGCCGAACAGGATCTGGAGCGGCCGGTCGGGCACGTCGATCCGGCCCGTTTCCTTGCCGTCGGGGCCGTAGACGAAGATCTGGCCATTGGCGACGAACACCCTTCCCTGCCCGTCCACTGCGACGCTCTCGCCGCCACGATTGGCGAAGGGCTTCAGCGCCGTCAGCGTGCCGCCTGCGCCCACCGTTCCGCTATAGGTGATATTTTCCGACGCATTGGTGACGAACAGGCGATCGCCGATCTTGCCGGAAACGAAGCCATTGGCGTTGAGGCCATCGGACCAGCGCCAGCCGGTATGGTCGATCGGCCCCTGCTGCCAGACGCGGAAGGCCGGCAGGGACAGGCTACCGTCGGGGGAGAGATATTCCCTGGCCTTGGGCGTGCCGACATCGCGGGCGAACATTTCGGCAAGGGTGGTGAACTCGTAGGTCTTGGGGTCGAGCTGGTCGCGAAACTCGCCATTATTCCACCAGTTGACCGGCAGCAGCGTCTTTGCCGTGCCACTGCGCACCGGAGTCGGCTGGATCAGCGTCAGCGCGTCCTTGGGGCCAGCCGGGTCGAAAGAATAGGCGCCGCCCTTCGCGCCGAGCGAGGACAGGACCATGACATGACCCGAAGCGTCGATGGCGAGATTGACCGGATCGAGCGCATGGTCGCGGACGATTTCCAGCCCCTTGCCCTCGCTCCAACGGTGGATGCGCTGGAAGCGGCGATCGATGAAATAGAGCGCCCCCTGTGCATCGACTGCCGCGCCGGAGATGGACCAGAAGCCATCCTCCAGCTTCTCGACCTTGGTGCCGGACGGTGCGACCGCCGGGACCGCGCTACCGGCCGGGCCGATATCCAGAGCAGCGAACTCGCGTTCGCGCACCAGCAGCTTG
This sequence comes from Sphingobium sp. IP1, assembly GCF_002708645.1. Classification (NCBI taxonomy): domain Bacteria; kingdom Pseudomonadati; phylum Pseudomonadota; class Alphaproteobacteria; order Sphingomonadales; family Sphingobiaceae; genus Sphingobium; species Sphingobium sp. IP1. The sequence goes on along the minus strand of NZ_NOIW01000001.1, from coordinate 145,979 downwards.
CGGCTGACATCCTCGATCGCATTGTCGAACGGATATTTGCTGGCCCGCAGGAAGGTGCCGCAGCCTTCATCGTCGCAGGTGGCATAGCCGCTCTCGCCATTCACATGGACGTTGCGGAAGCGGATATTACCCGAATTGGTGATCTTCACCGCGCTCTTTTCCGGCGCATAGGTACGGGTGACGCGATAGCCATGATAGTTGGCGAAGAGCAGGTTGCTGCTATTGCGGATGTCGAGCGAGATGGCGTCGGGGCCGTCATCGACCTCCTGCTCGGTCTGGGGCGCCAGGAACTCCCAATTATGGACGTTATCGAGCACGAATTCATTGCGGGCATGATGTTCGACCGACATTTCATAGACATGACCGGGCGTGTCGGTGTCGGTGATGTAGAAGCCCGCCTGGGCGAAGCTGTTGGGACTCCAGACGTCGGCGAAGGTGCCGCCGCCGCCGTCCGTCACCCAGATGCTGGGATATTGGGCATCAAGCCGGCTGTCGGTGACCGGATCGCCGGTGTTGACGCGCAGCGTGCCGAGCATCTTGCCGTCGGCGGTGGGCGTGCCGCCGCCGCCCATGATCTTGACGTCCTCGACCAGGCTCTGTTCGCCCGAACGCCAGAGCAGGGCGGAAGCGCGCGGGTTCACCCGGCCGGTGAAGAGCCCGAGGCCCGAGAGGATATTGTCGCCACCCTTGCGGCTTTCGAGGATCGGCAGGACCGCGCCGAGGCCGGCATGTTTGGGGTCGTTGTCGGGAATGAAGAGCTGGGTGATGGCCGGGTGCAGGCCGATGAGGATGCTGTCCGGGCGCAGGGTCAGCTTGTCCGTCACCTTGTAGAAGCCGGTCGGGAAATAGAGGATGCGGTTGGCGTCGATCGCCTTTTGCAGGGCGGCGGTGTCATCCGCCTTGCCGTCACCGACCGCGCCCAGGGTGCGGACATTGACCCACTGGTCCATCGGCGGCAGGTCGCGGATCGCGGGCGCGCGCGGCTCGGGCATGGCGGAGAGCGGCTGGATGTCGGCGGTGGTGGCGTATTCGCCCGTGTGGCCAAGTGCCGGGACAGCGAGGCCATAGGAGAAATTGGCGACCTTATAGGCCTTGCCCTTGCCGTCGATCGTCTTGCCGCTGTCGCGGAAGCGGGCGAAGACCGGGCTGTTGACGACAAGCGCATTGTCGAAGCCGACCTGGGTGAAGACATTCTTCTCGTTCGAGATGACGACGCCGGCCTTCGACACATTCTCGAACCGGACATCCTTGCCCCAGAGGCTGTCGCTGTAGCCGCGGTCGATCTCGATCCCGACCGGCGTGTTCCTGATCGCGACATTGACGAGGGTGAGGTCGACCTCATGCTCGCGGATCGCCGCGTCGCGCTGGCCGTCGAAGGTCGAATCGAGCAGGGTGAACTGCCAGGCGGGGGAGGTCTTTTCGGTGACGATGCCGTATCGGCCGCCCTGGAAATGGACATTCTCGATCACGTTTCCGGCCTGATAGACGCCGGCAAAGGCGGTGCCGAGGCGGAATTCCATATGGCTCAAGAAAGCATGCTGGGCCATGCGGAAGCGCACGCCGGCGGCGGCCGGATTGCCCGCACCGATCTCGATATCGACATTGCTCATCGACGAATAGAAGGTGCCCGAATTGGCGTCGCGAACGATCTTGTCGCGAGGCACGACGGTCGGCACCGGGACCGGCACCTTGCCGACCTGATATTGATCGCCGCCAGCGAAGATCACCATGGTCGACACGCCCTGCTGGAAGCCGGGGGTGTTGGCGCCAAGCAGCAGCACCGGGCGGGTCGGGCCGACGCCATAGACGCGCACGCCCGCCGGCACGATCAGCGAGCGGGTGATGCGATAGGTGCCCGACGGCAGGAAGACGATGCCATGGCCGGTCGTATCGCGGGCCTGGTCGAGCGCCTGCTGGATCGCGGCGCTGTCGTCGGCACGGCCGTCGCCGACCGCCTTCACCGTCACCGCATGGGGCTCGGCCGGTGCCACGGGGAAAACCGAGGTCGTCGCGGCGAAGGCCGGTGCGCCAATGCTTGTTGCCGCCAGCAAAGCCGCGATCATGCTGCGTCCGATCATGTCCGCCTCCCATCCTCATTTTTATAGATGGTGCATGGCTAGGGGAGCGGTCGCGGCTTGGCACTTGCGACAAAGGTCGTAGTTTTCCTGTGGGGTGGCGCGGCCTTATAGCGGGAAAACCAATCCCCCTGCCCCAGCGACCAAGGACGCCCGCTTGCCGATTTCCGCCGACCCTGCCCCCGTTTCGCCCAAAGCCGTGGGACGCGCCGTCATCGTCATGGGGGTGAGCGGCTGTGGCAAGTCGACGCTGGGCGCGATGCTGGCGCAGGCGCTGGACTGCCCCTTCCTGGAGGGCGACAGCTATCATTCGGCGGCGGCGGTGGAGAAGATGCGTGGCGGGGAAGCGCTGACCGACGAAGATCGCTGGCCCTGGCTCGACCGGCTGGGCGCGGCGATCGCGGGCACGGTGGCTGCGCAAGGTGTGGCGGTTGCCGCCTGCTCCGCATTGAAGCGCGCCTATCGCGACCGGCTGCGCGCGGCGATCGGCGTGCCGGTGCATTTCATCCTGCTCGACAATGACCGCGACGAACTGCTGGCGCGACTGGGCAACCGGCCGGGCCATTATATGCCCGCCAGCCTGCTCGACAGCCAACTCGCCACGCTGGAACCGCCGCTGCCCGAGGAAGGGGCGATGATCCTGACCACCAATGTGCCGGCGACCGAGTTGCGCGACCGGGCGCTGGCCTGGCTGGGATAGGGTCACACCGACGCGACAGTTGAAAGTTCATAGTGTCGATAGCCAGCGCTGGCGGGCCGAAAATGGGCGCAATGCGCCTGTTACGCGCCGACGAAGCGACAGTGGCGCTACACTGACGCTCCTTTGACGCGACAGTCAGGCGACAGTGAAGCGACAGCAAGGCGACAGTCGGACCGGCGCCGGGCGGCGCGCGCGACGCCGAATAGCGAACCGGCAAAAGGCGTGATGTCGGAAGAGCGGCCTGTTTCATCCGGCAGGATAGATCAGAGAAAGGCCAAGTAGGAAAGCGCCGCCAGACGACCGCAGGCGACCGAGAGCAGCCCTAACCTTCATCGTCACCCTGAACTTGTTTCAGGGTCCATTTCTCCCAATAGAGCCATGGCCTGTTGGGCCTGATGGATGCTGAAACAAGTTCAGCATGACGGGAAAGAGATGGCCGCTAACCACCCCACTCCGTCATCCCGGCGCAGGCCGGCATGACGAGATAGGGGAGCGTCCGCAAACGAGCGGTAGTGATCGGCTCCTCCCGTGACTGGAGGAGCCGATGCCCGCATTGATGGCTTTGCCCGCAGGTTCAGCGATAGCGGCCCATCGTCACCTTGAGCCAGACCGGCTTGTCGATGATGTTGAGGCCATAATCGGTCTGGTCGCCGTTCCAGATGCGATCGAAGACCCAGTTGTCGCCTTCGAAATGACCTTCCTCGACCTTGACGATCATGCCGTTGGCCGGGGCGCCTTCGCGCGAGCCGAACTGGACGCGGACATGGTCGCCGGTGAAGAGAAATTCATTGGCCGACAGTTGCGCCACGACCATGCCGCCGACCATCGCCTTGTCCCAGGCCGGGGTGTCGGCATTGGGGAACCATTCGCGCTGGCCGAACTGCCACTGGCCAAAGCTGGCCGTGACCGTCCAGTCGCCCATGGTGGTGCTGAGCGGCGTGCCGTCGTCCGGCCGCGCCGCGCCCCAGGTCGGATGGGCGAAGGCGATCTTGGCCCAGGGACGCATGGCCGCGCCGAGTACGCCGAATTTCGAGGCGAAGGCGTGGATGGTCGCATCGTCGAAGCTCTTGGCGCCGAGCGGATAGTTGAAATAATCGGCATCATCCATGCCGAAGGGCGCGAAGCCGATCGCGCCGCGCCCCAGCGCCGACCAGAAATAGCGGGCATATTCGGCGGCATTGCCGATTTCCGGCACCATCAGCGCATTGTCGGGCCGGGTGTAGAGATCGAGATGCTTGAAGACATTGCGGCTGCCCCGGTCATAAATGTCGGGCGCGGCGAGATCGAGCGAGGGGGCCGCCGCCTTCCAGATGTCGATCACGTCGCCCTGCGGCCCGCCGCTCGACACGGTCATCGGATCGACCGGCTTGTAGGGATCGGTCAGCGAGGCGTTCACATACATGGGCAGCGGCTTGATCGCCTTGCCCGCCTTGGCCAGTTCCTCGATATAGCGGGCGGTGTACCAGGTGTTGAAGCTGCGGTCCGCGGTATCGCCGAACACGCTCTTCCAGTTGCCCGCCGGCTTCCTGAGCGCGCGGGTCAGTTCGGCCGGGACCGGGCCGTCGAACAATTTCTGCGCGGTGGCGCTGAAGTCGCGGGGATTCTGGTAGCTGCCGACCTCATTTTCGGGCTGCACCATGATCACCGTATTCTGCGCATCATGATCGCGCACATAGGTCATGAGCTTCAAAAAGGCGCGCTTGTCCGCCGCCAGCGTGGCCGCGCCATGGGGCGAGAGCACGCCATGATCCTTGCCATCGGCGGTCTTCATGCGCGGGAAGCGGCGATTGTCGAGCTTCACCCAGTCGGGGGTATAGGCAAGGCCGGTATTCTTCCAGGCGCCGAACCAGAGGAGGACGATGCGCTTGTCATGGGCGCGGGCCTCGTCGAGCAGGGTCTGGACGAAGCTGTAGTCGAACTGGCCTTCCTTGGGTTCCAGCTGTTCCCAGGCGACCGGCACTTCGACCGTATTGGCATGGATGCTGTCGAGCCGGTCCCAGACCTGCTTCAGGGGGGTGGCATAGTTGCTGCTGTTATTGACCTGGCCACCCAGCATCAGGAAGGGCGCGCCATCGACGATCAGGGCGTGGCGGCCATTTTTGCTCTCGATATGCGGCACTTGTCCGCCATTCTGAGCCAGCGCGGGAGTGGCGAGCAGCATGGCGCCCGTGAGCAGGGGAAGAAGATTGCGCATCAGATCGGGTCTCTCAGGGCTGTTCGTCTAGGGAAAATATGCGGGTGGCGGCGGTCCATTTGGCGCCGGGGACGGACCAGGGCAACGGCCGCTGGACGCCGTCCATCTGCGCTTCCCAGGCCTGCACCGCCGGATCGGCGGCGTCGGCCGCCGCCTTGGCCGCCGGGTCGAAATCCGGGCCGGTCTCCATCAGCATGACCAGCCGGTTGCCGCTGCGATAGATGTCCATCGCCCGGATATCGGCAGCGCGGATGCTGGCGCCGATGGCCGGCGGCAGCGCGCCGGACGCATGCCATGCCTCATATTGGGCGATGGCGGCCGCATCGTCGGCGAGGTCGATCAGCAATACATGACGCATCACATCACCCAGCCGCCGTCGATCACATGGACCGCGCCGGTGGTGAAGGCGGCATCGTCGCTGGCGAGATAGAGGACCAGGCCGGCAATCTCCTCCGCCTTGCCGAGGCGTCCCATCGGCTGGCGCGCGACGAAGGCGGCCTGGGCGGCTTCATAGTCGCCGGTGTCGTGCAGACGCTGTTGCAGCGAAGGCGTGTCGACGGTGCCGGGGCAGATGCAGTTGCAGCGGATGCCCTGCCCGACGAAATCGGCGGCGACCGCCTTGGTCAGGCCGATCACGCCCGCCTTGGTCGCGCCATAGGCGAAGCGGTTGGGGATGCCCTTCACCGAGCTGGCGATCGAGGACATGTTGACGATCGCACCCGCGCCCTTTTCCACCATGCCCGGCAGGAAGGCCGAGATGGTGTGATATTGGGCGGTCATGTTGAGCGCGACGGCGAAGTCCCAGTCGGACTGGCTGCATTCGAGGATATTGCCGGCATGGACGACGCCGGCAATGTTGGCGAGGATGTCGATCGGGGCGATGTCTGCGGCGAGCGCGCGCACGGCGGCACCGTCAGTGACGTCGAGGGCAAGGCGTTCGCAGCCCTCCAGCCCGTCAAGCGCATCGAGATCGCGGTCGGTGGCGAAGACACGCGCGCCCTCCGCCACGAAACGCTCGACCGAGGCGCGGCCGATGCCGCGGGCGGCGGCGGTGATGAGTGCGGTCTTGCCGGCGAGGCGGCCGTTCTGCGGGGCGCTCATGCGCGCGCCACCATCGGCAGACATTCGGGACCGATGGGATCGAAAGCCTTGTAGGTCAAAATAAACTCCTGATGGCCCAGTTGTTCGGAAAGGCTGCGTTCGCCCGCCGCGACGGCGAGGATCGCGTCATAGATTTCCTGGCCGACCTGATCGAGGGTCGCTTCCCCCTCCAGGATGCGGCCGGCATTGACATCCATGTCGGCGGCCAGGCGGCGGCCGGTTTCGGGATTGGCGCAGATCTTGATGACCGGCGAGATCGCCGATCCGACCACCGATCCGCGCCCGGTGGTGAACAGGGTGACATGCGCGCCGCAGGCGATCAGTTCGACGATCTCGGCATTGTCGGAGATATTGGGGAAGCCGAAGCGCGGCTCGCCATCGGGCACGACGTCGAGCAGATAGAGGCCGCCCATTGGCGGGATATCGCCCGGCTTCAATATGCCGTCGATCCGCGAGCTGCCCGACTTGCTGTAGGCGCCCATGGATTTTTCCTCCTGGGTGGTGAGGCCGCCTTCGGCATTGCCCGGCGCGAAGCTGCCAAAGCCCATGACGGTATAATAGGCCTCCGCCTTCTGCACGCAGGCCTCGATCGCGGCGGCGAGTTCGGGCGTGGCGGCGCGGTCGGCCATGATCTTCTCGCAGCCGACCAGTTCGCCCGTCTCCTCGAAGATGCAGGCCGCCCCTTCCGCTACCAGCCGGTCGAAGGCGCGGCCGACCGCCGGATTGGCGGTGATGCCGCTGGTGCCGTCCGACCCGCCGCAGATGGTGGCGACGACCAGTTCCTCGACGCCCATCGGCACGCGCTCGACCGATGCGATCTGCGCCCGCACCCGTTCGACCGCTTCCAGCCCGGCGGCGATGGTGGCGGCGGTGCCGCCCTTTTCCTGGATCACCAGCAGTTCGGCCGGACGGCCGCTCGCCTCCACGACGGCGCGCAGTTTCTCGCGGTTGAAGCTTTCGCAGCCGAGCGAGACGATGACGAGGCCGCCGACATTGGGATGGGTGGCGATCGCCTCCATCACCTTGGCGGCATAGGCATTGGGATAGCAGCCGGGGAAGCCGATCAGCTGGACATCGGGGTCATCGGCCTTGTCGACGATGCGGCGCGCGACATGGTGCGCGCATTCGACCAGATAGGCGACGGCGACGACATTGCGGATGCCCTTGCGCCCGTCGGAACGGAGCCAGCCCTGGATCATGCGCCCTGCTCCAGCGCGGTGCGGGTGTGGCTGCTGATATAATCGCTCTTCATATTGTGCATATGGACCCATTGGCCAGCCGCGACCGGCGCAGTCATCGAGCCGATCGGCGCGCCATATTTGATGACCTTGTCCCCCTGCGCCAGCGCCACACGGGCGATCTTGTGGCCGATCGCGATGCCCTCGCGCGCGGGGATGGTGCCGCCGGCGACGGGCAGGATATCGCCCGCCTCGATCGCGCTGACGCAGATCAGCACATTGTCGTCGGGGTGCAGCAGGATGAGGCGGCTGTCATGTTCAAGCATGGCTGTGGGCCTTGGCAAGAGGATGGGCACGGGCGGCGGCGTCGAGCGCCGGCCAGAGCGTGTCGGGGATGGAGGCGCCCAGGCGGGCGATCGTGTCATGGACCTGATCCGCGCCGACCAGGCCGGGGATCACGGCCATGACCTGCGGGTGGCGCAGCGGAAATTGCAGCGCGGCGGCGGGCAGCGCGACGCCGGCGTCGCGGCAGAGCGCCGCCATGGCCTGGGCGCGGGCGAGGATCGCCGCGTCCGGGGCGGCATAGTCGAAATGGAGCGGGCCGCTGAGATCGCGGGCGAGGATGCCGCTATTATAGGGGCCGCCGACGATGACCCGCACATCGGCGCTGGCGCAGCGGTCGAGCAGTTCCTCCGCGCCGCGATCGAGCAAGGTGTAGCGGCCGGCGATCAGGATCGCGTCCAGCTCCACCCGATCGAGCAATTCGTGGCAGATCGCGACTTCGTTCACGCCGATGCCGATCGCCCCGATCGCGCCGGCGTCCCGCAGGTCGCGCATCGCCCGATAGCCGCCGTCGAGGAAGGCGGCGAGATGATCATCATGCGCGTCGCCATGGGTCAGGCGGCCGATATCATGGGCGAGCAGCAGGTCGATCCGGTCGCGGCGCAGGCGCTTCTGGCTGCTCTCGAAGGAGCGCAGCACTGCGTCATGGCCATAATCGAAATGCGGCTCGAACGGGTCGGCGTCGACGAAGCCATGGCGTTCGCCCTGCGCATCGGTGGGCCGCAGCAGACGGCCGACCTTGGTCGAGACCCGCGCCCTGCCCTGCGGGTCATGCTCGGCAAGCGCCGCCCCCAGCCGCCGTTCGGCAAGGCCAAAGCCATAATGGGGGGCGGTGTCGAAATAGGCGATACCGGCGGCAAAGGCGGCATCGAGGGTGGCGCGCGCCTGCGCATCGCTGACGACGCGATAGAGATTGCCGATGGGCGCGGTGCCCATGCCCAGGGTCGGGAAATCGATCATGCGGCGGCTCCCTGCGTGACGCGATAGAGACGCGCGGCATTGTCGGCGAAGATGGCGCGATGCGCCGCGACCGGTAGCGATGCGCGGGCGAGGTCGAGCCAGGCGGCATAGTCGGACGCGAGCGTCAGCACCGGCCAGTCGCTGCCCCAGAGCAGGCGTTCCGGGCCGAACAGGGCGAGCAGTTCGGCGATGAAGGGAGCAGCCGCGCCCTCCCCTGCCCCCGGCGCCAATTCGGTAAGCAGGCCCGACAGCTTGCAGGCGACATTGGGGCAGGCGGCGAGATCGGCCATGGCGGCGCGCCAGTCGGCCGGGATAGTATCGCCCACCAACGGCTTGGCGGCATGGTCGATGATGATGCTGAGGTCGGGCTGTCGCCGGGCCAGCCGGGCGAGCGAGGCGAGATGTCGCGGCCGCACCAGTGCGTCGAGCACCAGCCCGTGGCGGGCCAGTGCCGCGAAGCCGGGCGCCAGCGCCGGATCGTCGAAACAATCGGGTGCGCGGCCCTGCATCATCGGTCGGATGCCGACCAGTGGGCCGGCAACCTGCATCGCGGCGACGCGAGCGGCGACATCGCCAGTGAGGTCGACCCAGCCGACGATACCAGCGATGCGATCGGTTTCGGCGGCGAGTGACAGCAGCCAATGGGTGTCGGCCTCTGATTCCTGGCTCTGCACCAGGATCGCGGCGTCGACCTTGTTGGCATCGAGCTGCGCGAGCAGATCATCCAGCCCATAGTCGCGATGGATCGCCGGCAGGTCTTCGCCGGGCCAGCTGCAATCGTTGCGGCCGAGCTGCCAGAGATGGACATGAGCGTCGATCATGCCACCCCGCCCTTGCCACGCATGCGATGGGCATAGGCCGCGACCACCAGGAAGCAGAGTGCGGGCACCACCATTGCGGCGTTGATCGTGCCGGCCATGTCGGAAATCAGGCCCATGAGCGCGGTCAGCACCGCGCCGCCGATGATGGCCATGACGATCATCGACGCGCCCGGCTTGGTCAGCGGGCCGAGGCCGTCGAGCGAGAGGACGAAGATGGTCGGATACATGATCGACATGAAGAAGCTGGCGGCCACCAGCGCGACGACGCCGGGCAGGCCGAGCCAGATCGAGCCGACCAGTGCGAGGCCGAGATTGACGAGCGCGAACAGCCGCATCAGCCGCGCACCATCGAAGCGGGAGAGCAGCGCCGCGCCGGCAAAGCGGCCGGCCATGAACAGGCCGAGCGACAGGGTCAGCAGCCAGGCGGCATGCTGGGCGGTGATGCCCGGCAGCGCCGCCTGCGCATAGCGGATGAGATAGCTCCAGATGCCGACCTGGGCGCCGACATAGAAGAATTGGGCAGCAACCCCGGCCAGATAGCGCGGACGACGCAGCAACTGGCGATAGCCGGCCAGCGGCGAGGCGGCGCCGGCATGGCCCTCCACCGCCGCCTTCGGGAAGGGTGTGCGCGCGAGCAAGGCCGCCCAGGCCAGCACGACCAGCGCGATCAGCAGATAGGGCAGGCGCACGGCCGAGGCGGCAGCGGCGCCCTGTGCCGGGGCATCGGACAGGATCAGCGTTGCGCCGAGCGCCACGCCGGTGATCGAGCCGAGCGGATTGAATGCCTGGGCGAGATTGAGGCGACGGGCGGCGCCGGCGGCATCACCCAGCACCGCAACCATCGGGTTGGCGGCGGTTTCGAGGAAAGCCAGGCCACTGGCGATCACGAACAGGGCGAACAGGAAGAAGGGATAGCTGACCGCGGCGGAGGCCGGCAGGAACAGCAAGGCGCCGAGCGCGAACAGCAGCAGGCCGAGGATCACCGTCGCCTTGTAGCCGAAGCGCTGCGCCGTCAGCGCGGCGGGAATGGCGAAGCAGAAATAGCCCAGATAAAAGGCCGACTGGACCAGGCCCGAAGCGAAGTCCGAAAGGGCGAAGGCGTGCCGGAAATGGGCGATCAGCACGTCGTTGAGATTATTGGCAAGGCCCCAGAGGAAGAAGAGGCCGATCGTCAGCATGACCGCCATCTTTGTGGCGCCGCTATCTTCCTGTCTGTCTACCCTGGCATCTGCCTGCATCACCCATCCTCTCTATTGGCGAACATGGCAGGCCCGTCCCTGTTGGGATCGGGCCTGCGCAGTCGGGGGAGGTTATACGCCTCCCATGCGGATCAGTAGGTCAAACGCGCCGTGATGCTGACACGGCGATCGTTGACTACCGACGACTGGGGACGGCTGGAAATACCATAATAGGTCCGGTTTTCCGTATTGGTCAGGTTCACGCCGTCGATGGTCAGGCCGAAATGATCGTTGACGGTGTAGGTCAGCGACGCATCAACCTGCCCACGGGCCGCGTTGAAGATCGGCAGGTTGCCGCTACCATTGCCGCTGGTGGTCACGACATATTTGCTGCGCCAGTTATAGGCAACGCGCGCCGACAACGGCCCCTTGTCGTAGAAACCGATCAGGTTGTAGCTGTACTTGGACAGTTGCTCCAGCGGCACGAACAGCTGGTTGCCTTCATTGTCCGTCGCGCCGGGGCTGGGTGCCTTGCTGTCGACATAGGTGAAGTTGGCCTGCACGCCGAAGCCCGACCACAGACCCGGCAGGAAGTCGAAGAAGGTGTTGCCGCCAACTTCGAAGCCCTTGATCTTGCCATTGTCGCCATTGACCGGGCGCGACACCTGATAGGTGTAGCTGTTATCGCCGAAGGTGTAGGTTTCCGGCGTGGTCACATTGGCGATGAAGCCGTCAACCTTCTTGTAGAAGGCCGCCGCATAGACCGACCCGGTGCGCGAGAAATAATATTCCAGGCTGGCATCAAGCTGCTTGGCCGTCAGCGGCTTCAGATAGGGGTTGCCCGACGAAGAGGTACGCTGCGCACCGGTCGGGTTCAGCTCATAGATGATGATGTTCGGATTGAGCTGGGTGAAGTCCGGACGGCTGAGTGCTTCGGATGCCGCCAGACGCAGTTGCAGCCGGTCGGTCAGGTGGAAGTTCAGGTTCAGGCTGGGCAGCGCCTTGGTATAGCTCGAATTGACGTTGATCGCCTGATAGTTGATCGGACCGTTGGCCGGCAGGCCGTTATCGTCGGTGATCTCTTCCGAATAGCCCTGGAAGCCCGAGGTGCCGACCTTGGTCTTCACCACGCGGACGCCGATATTACCTTCGAACGGCACGACGAAGCCGTCGGACCCGAACTTGGCCAGCGCATAGGCGGTATAGGTCTTTTCGCTCTGCGTGTTGCGATCGCTGGGCTGATAGCCCACGCCTTGCAGCAGGGCAGCGGAATTGGCGGTATAGGGCGCCAGCGCCGCACGGGTCGCATCATAATCCAGCACCGTGTTGCGATCGAAGAAGACCGCACCGGCGGGCACATTCGCCTTGCCGCGATACAGATCGCTGAAACTGTGAACTTCCAGCAGGCTCGCCGGCAGCGCGCTCAGACCATAATAGGCATAGGTGCTGCTGTCAGTGACGGCCGAACGATCGGTATAGCGCGCGCCAACCTTGATCGACCGCAGGAAGCTGTCGTCGAACTTATATTCCGCGTCCAGTCGACCTGCATATTCGGTGCCGACCGAATGTTCGATATGATCGAGATAGCCCGCACCCGATGCATAATTGGCAGGATCGCCAACCAGACCATTGCCGTTCGAAGCATCATTGTCAGGCGTGATGATCATCGTCGGCACACCGTTGCCGACTTCCTGATACAGACGCTCGGCCGTGGAGGAGAGGATCACGATCGAGCGCTGACCGTCGGTAACACCCTTGATATACTGGAAATCGCCGGTGACAGACAGGTGATCGGTCGGCTTCCACTTGGCGTTGAACGAATAGTCGCTCGTCACCGAATGGCGCGTTTCCAGGCTGGTGTTCGAATTGATCGGCACATTGACGAAGGTACCGCTGCGGAAATTGCCGTCTTCGTCATAGGTGAAGGGCGCCGAATAATCGGGGATGATGTCATTGTCGCCGGTATAGGCGAAGAAGCTGTAGTCACCGTAACGGAACTTGTAATCCGACCGGACATATTCGGCGGTCAGTTCCAGCGTATCGCTGGGGCGCCACTGGACGGCGGCATCAATGCCCAGACGGCGACGATCGCCCAGATACTGACCGATGCCCACGCCATGCGCGAGATAGGTCGTCTGGCCAGTGCGGCCAAGACCGCTGAGAACGGCGGCATCCGCTGCATCGCTGGGATCGAGCAGATAGAAGGGCTGGCTCGAAACCTGGTCCTGACGGAAGGCGGTCTTCTGATAGCCGACGTCGACCATGACGCCGATTTCACCGATGCCCGTGTTCCAGCGATCCGACAACAGCAGGTTCGCCTGCGGCTGCGACTTGCCATACAGGTCATAATAATTGTTCGACACGCTGGCCGATGCCTTGAACCCGTCAAAGTCGAACGGCTTGCGGGTGCGCAGGTTGATGAGGCCGCCAATGCCGCCCTCGATCAGGTCGGCCGACGGGTTCTTGTACACGTCGACGCCAGCGAGCAGTTCGGAGGGCACATCCTCCAGGCTCAGATTGCGGCCGCCATTGGCAGTGAAGACGTCGCGACCGTTGATTTCGGTGCGAACCTGGCTGAGGCCGCGAATGGCGACAGAGGAGCCTTCGCCGTAGCTGCGCTGAATCTGGATGCCGGTGATGCGCTGCAGCGCTTCGGCGACGTTCCGGTCGGGCAGCTTGCCAATGTCTTCGGCGACGATCGAGTCGACGATCACGTCGCTGTTGCGCTTGATCGACTGGGCGCTGGAAAGGCTGGCGCGGACACCGGTGACAACGATGCCATCTTCGGACGCAGGAGCATCGCTCGACTGGTCCGCAGCCACATCCTGGGCGTACGCCTGCACGCTGCATCCCAGCATGACGCTGGCGAGCGAGATACCGGCGAGCAATTCCGCACGCGACGGCACGTTAAAATTCTTGAACATTTGGTCCCTTCCTCTCCCCTGGCCCCTGGTCGGAGCACTGATCGATTCGGCGCCGCGATGCCGCGGCAAAAACATATTCCCCTGCCGTGATATTTCCCTATTGGGAGCGATACCAACGCGGCGCCCTATTACTCTCCGTTTCCAATTTGTGAAATATAAAAATTGATTTCACCTGTAGATGGTGTGTAGGGAAGGACCAACAGATGATGGCGCTACCAAAGGCGAGATAGCGCCCGATTGGTGAGGGGATCGGGATGGAAGGCAAGGCGCGCTACCAAGCGCCGGCCCTGAAGAAAGGGCTGGAAATTCTGGAGCTTCTGGCCGGTTCCAGCGAGCCGCTGATCATGTCCGACATCTCTGCCGCGCTTGGCCGGTCGGTCAGCGAGATTTTCCGCATGCTCCAGGTGCTGGAGGAACATGGCTATATCGCCCGCGCCGAGGATGGCTATCGCCTGACCAACCGGCTGTTCACCCTGGGCATGAGCCAGCCGCCGATTCGCGACCTTGCCTCGACCGCCCTGCCGGTGATGCAGGAACTGGCGCGCCAGGCCGGGCAAAGCTGTCACATGGCGGTGGTGTCGGGCGCGGAAATGGTCGTCATCATCGCGATCGAGGCGCCGGGCCTGTCCGGCTTTGCCGTGCGCGTGGGCTATCGCCGGCCGCTGCACCGTTCCAATTCCGGCCGCATCCTGCTCGCCTTCCAGTCGCCCGAAAATCGCGAAGCGATGCTGAAGGACATCCGGGCCGCCGACCATATGATCGAGGAACTGGACTTGGTCGCGCGACTGGACGCCGCCGTCGCGGCGGGCGGCGCGGTGTCGCCCAGCCCGATGCTGACCGGCATCACCGACCTGTCGGCGCCGATCTTGGTCGGCGGGATCGCCCGCGCATCGCTGACCATGCCCTTTGTCGACGGCGCCGCCAACCGGGCGAGCATCGAGCAGTGCAATGATCTGGTGCGCGCCGCCGCGCAGGCGATCGGCGCGGCCATGTCGCCGATCAAGGATGCGCCGTCCCGCGCCACCGCCATGGAGGAAGAGCAATGACCCTGCTGGATCGCCGCAGCGCGCTGATCGCCGCCGCCGGCCTTGCCGCCCTGCCCGGCCTTGCCGCCGCGCAGACGACGACGGCCGACGAGGTGATCGAACTATGGCCCGGCACGCCGCCCGGCGACACGCGCGCGCGGATCGTCCGCAAGATCGACGACCAGTCGAAAGACCCGGCCAAGCCGGATCGCTGGGTGACGGGGATCGCCCGCCCGGTGCTGGTCGTGCGCCGCCCTGCCCGCCCCAATGGCGCGGCGATGCTGGTGGTGCCCGGCGGCGGCTATGGCTTCCTGTCCTATGACAATGAGGGCACGAGCCAGGCCGCCTGGCTCAACGAACAGGGCATCACCGCCTTCATCCTGCTCTATCGCCTGCCCGGCGAAGGCTGGGCGCAGCGGCAGGATGTGCCGTTGCAGGATGCCCAGCGCGCGATGCGACTGATCCGCGCGCGGGCTGTCAATTTCGCTGTCGACAAGAGCCGCGTCGGCGTGCTCGGCTTTTCGGCCGGCGGCCATCTGGCGGGATCGCTGGCGACGCGCCATGGCGAGCGCGTCTATGCCCCGGTCGATGCCGCCGATCGCGAAAGCGCGCGGCCCGATGTCGCCGGCCTCATCTATCCGGTGGTCAGCCTGGACGCGCCCTTCACCCATGGCGGGTCGCGCGACATGCTGCTGGGTGAAGGCGCCAGCGCCGGTATGCGCCGGGCGCGATCGGTGGAGATGCGGGTGGACGCCGACACGTCGCCCATCTTCCTGGTCCATGCCAGCGACGACGGGCTGGTGCCGCCGGCCAACAGCATCGCCCTGTTCCAGGCGATGGAGGCCGCCAGGCGCCCGGTCGCGCTCCATATCTTCGAGGATGGCGGCCATGGTTTCGGCACGCGCCTGCCCAGGACGATGCAGGCGTCAGCCTGGCCCGGCCTGTTCATGACATTCGCCACCAAGCAGGGATTGCTGGCGCAATGAAGACAGCGCTGTCGATAGGCCTGCTCGCGCTTGTCGCCAGCGCTGCGTCCGCGGCACCGGACTCCTATCAAAGCTCGCCCGAACGCCGCACCGTCGCGGAAAAGGATTGGGGGCCATGGCTCGGCCCGTTCCGCGCGAAACTGGTGCCCAGCCTGATGCAGGATTTTGGCGAACGCTATCTTTACGCCCCGGCCAATGCCGCGCTGCCCGCGCCGAAACCTGGCGAGCAGCGCGTCGTGTTCCTGGGCGATTCCATCACCGATCGCTGGAACCTGGCGGCAAGCTTCCCCGGCAAGCCCTATGTCAATCGCGGCATCGGCAGCCAGGTGACGGCGCAGATGCTGCTGCGCTTCCATCAGGATGTCGTGGCGCTGAAGCCGAAGGTCGTGGTGATCCTGTCCGGCATCAATGACGTCCAGGGCTTCCTGCAACAGGAAAGGCCCGAGCAGATCGAGGCCAATTGGGAAGCGATGGCCGACATCGCCACCGCCCATCATATCAGGGTCGTGTTCGGATCGATCCTGCCGGTCAACAACTACACGGATGCGGCGAAGGATGTGGTGGCGGAGCGCGAGCCGGCCGAACTGGTCGCGCTCAACCAGTGGCTGCGTGCCTATTGCGCGCAGCACGGCCATGTCTTTGCCGATTATCATGCCGCGATGGTGGATCAGAATGGCCTGATGGCCGCCATCTATACGCAGGACGGCGTGCATCCGCTGGACAATGGCTATGCCGTGATGACGCCGATCGCCGCCAGGGCGATCGCGCAGGCGCTAGGAACAAGGAAATGAGGACGACGATGCTGCGTTTCACCGCCCCCCTTCTCGCCGCCGCCTGCGCAATGGCGCTGGCCGTGCCGGCCCTCGCCGAAACCAAGGTGCCGGGCGATCCGCATGCGAACGATCCGGTCGGCATCGTCGCCGATCCCTGCCCCACCCATGAAAAGCCCAGCGACGAGGCCGGCTGGAAGCTGTGGAACCTGCACATGCTGACCCGCGATTTCGGGCAGCTCTGCCGCTATGCCGCCGCCAACAAGGCGATCGAGGGCCAAAAGGTCCGCGTCGTCTTCATGGGCGATTCCATCACCGACAACTGGATCAACCTGGACCCGACCATGTTCCAGAACGGGCTGGTCGATCGCGGCATCAGCGGCCAGACGACGCAGCAGATGCTGGTGCGGTTCCGCAATGACGTGATCGCACTGAAGCCGCAGGCGGTCCACATCATGGCGATGACCAACGATATCGCCGGCAATACCGGCGCGGCGACGATGGAAACGGTGCTGGGCAATATCCAGACCATGGCCGACCTCGCCCGCGCGCACGGTATCAAGGTCATCATCGCCTCCGTGCCGCCTGCCGCCGCCTTCCCCTGGAGCCCCGGCATGACGCCCGCGCCGCAGGTCGCCGCGATCAATAAATGGCTGGCCGACTATGCCCGCGCCAATGGCTTCACCTTCGTCGACTATCACAAGGCGATGGCGCAGCCCGATGGCGCGATGAAGCCGGGCCTGTCGAGCGACGGCGTCCATCCGACCAGGGAAGGCTATGCCATCATGCGCCCGCTGGCCGAGGCCGCGATCGCCAAGACTTTGGGGGAAAAGTGATGCAGGATTTCGGACGCCGATCCTTCCTGGCGGGCGCGGCTGCGCTGGGCCTGGCCAATGCCGCCCGCGCGGCCAGCCCTATGGGCACCGCCAAAGGCCCGGTGCAGGCAAGCTGGCCCTCGCTGGTCGACAATTACCGCTATCCCGACTGGTTCCGCGACGCGAAGCTGGGCATGTGGTCGCACTGGGGCCCGCAATCGGTGCCGGCGCAGGGCGACTGGTATGGCCGCTTCATGTATATGCAGGGCCACCCGATGTACGAGCACCACCTCAAGACCTACGGCCATCCGTCGGTCGCGGGGATGAAGGACATCCAGAATCTGTGGACCGCCGACAAATGGGATCCCGATGCGCTGATGGCCAAATATCAGAAGGCCGGCGCGAAATATTTCATGGCGCTGGCCTGCCATCACGACAATCTCGATTGCTATGACAGCCGCTACCATGCCTGGAACAGCCTGCGCGTCGGGCCGAAGAAGGATATTGTCGGCATCTGGGAAAAGGCGGCGCGCAAGGCCGGCCTGAAATTCGGCGTGTCGAACCATGCCGCCCATGCCTGGCACTGGTATCAGCCGGCCTATGGCTATGATCCGGTCGGCCCGCAAAAGGGCGTGCGTTACGACGCGTACCGGCTGCGCAAGGAAGACGGCAAGGGCCAATGGTGGGACGGTCTCGACCCGCGCGAACTCTATACCGGCGGCCATGCCGTGCTGCCCGACGGCATCGACACGATCGAGGCGATGGACAAGTGGCACGACGTCCATAACGGCCAGTGGATCGAGACCGGGCCGAAGGACGACCCGGCCTATGTCACCCGCTGGCTGCTGCGCCAGACCGACCTGGTCGCGAAATACAAGCCCGACATGGTCTATATGGACGATCATGAACTGCCCTTCGGCCCGGTAGGGCTGGAAGCGGCGGCGGACTATTATAACCGCTCGATCGAATGGCACGGCAAGATCGACGTGGTCATGACCGGCAAGCAGCTGAAACCCTATGCCCGGTTCGGCATCGTCCAGGATGTCGAGCGCGGCTATACCGACCATATCTGGGACGAGCCCTGGCAGACCGATACCTGCATCGGCGACTGGTTCTACAATATCGCCCGCCTGACCGACAAAAGCTACAAGAGCGCCGAGCAGGTGATCCAGCGGCTGGCCGATGTCGTGTCGAAGAACGGCAATCTGATGCTGTCCATTCCGCAGCCCGGCGATGGCTCCATCGACAGCGAGGCGGAGAAGATACTGGACGCGATGGCCGGATGGATGGTGCATGGCGGCGAGGCGATCTTCGGTTCGCGGCCGTGGAAGCGCTATGGCGAAGGGCCGACCCAGGCGATCGTGGGCATGCAGAATGAGGAGAAGGCCAAGCCCTTCACCGCGCAGGACATCCGCTTCACCACCAACAAGGGCGCGCTCTATGCGCTGTTCCTGGGCAAGCCGGCCGGATCTACGACCATCCGCTCACTGGCGCGCGGCCAAGGGACTGGCACAATCGAGCGGGTGACGCTGCTCGGCGGCGGCCAGCTTGCCTTCCGTCAGGATGGCGCGGGCCTCCACTTCACCATGCCGCACGGCATCGATTTCGTCCCCGCCGTCCGCATCGACGGCCGGGGTCTGGTTTAATGCAAGTACAGGGAATGACTGGGATGATCGCAAAGGGCTTCAAGGCAAGACTGGCCGGGATCGCATTGGGTGCATCCTGCATCGCCATCGCCGCACCGGCACTGGCCGCGCCGATGGCGCTGCTGGATCGCAATGGCAGCCGGGTCGCGATCGAACCCTATGCCCCCAATATCGTGCGCGTCACCATCGCAATGGACCCGGACCTGGCGCAGGCGGCACCGGGCGAAGGCCCCAATGCCAAGGCCGATGCCAGCGGCTGGACCCATAGCAGCGACGCGACCGGCGATATCTTCACATCTTCGGCGATCTCGCTGACCATCGATGCCCAGCCCTGGCCCGGCGCGCCGACGCAGATGCAACGCTATTTCGCGCCGGCCCTGCCGCCGGTCAGCCTGTCGGTGAAGGATGCCAGCGGCACCGTCCTCACCAAGATGACCGGCTGGGAAATGGCGCCCGTGACCGTCAATGGCGAGAAGACCTTCAAGGTCGGCGCCAGCTTCGACGCGCCGCTGGACGAGCATTATTACGGCCTGGGCCAGAACCAGGAAGGCTATATGGATCTGCGCGGCAAGCAGATCGACTGTTCGCACAGCTATGACGCGCCGGCCGGCGAGACCGTCTGCGTCCCCTTCCTGGTCACCAACAAGGGCTATGGCATCGTCTGGGACAATCCGGCGCGCACTTTGGTGTGGCCGGGCCTGCACAGCTCGACCCGTTTCCAGAGCCAGGTCGGCGAACGCGTGTCCTTCTTCGTCATCACCGGCAAGACCACCGACGAGCTTTATGCCGGCTATGCCAAGCTGACCGGCGCGACGCCGCTGCCGCCCAAGGCCGGTTTCGGCCTGATCCAGAGCAAGGCGCGCTACGAAAGCCAGAAGGAGCTGCTCGACGTCGCCAATGGCTATCGCCAGCGCAACCTGCCGCTCGATATCATGGTGCTCGACTGGTTCTACTGGACCCGCATGGGCCAGCTCGACATCGACCGCACCTATTATCCCGATCCCAAGGGGATGAACGACCAGCTCAATGCCATGGGCATGCGGTCGATCATCAGCGTGTGGCCGCGGTTCGAGCGCGAAGGCCGCTATTTCGAGTATCTCAAGTCCAAGGGCTGGTTCCTGAAGGACAAGGACGGCAATCCGGTCGACGGCCTGCCGATGCGGTCCGACCGGGCCGGCGCGCTGATCGACAGCACCAATCCGCAAGCCCGGGAATGGTTCTGGGGCAAGCTGCGCGACAATATTGCGAGCCAGGGCTTCGACTGGTTCTGGCTGGACGAGACCGAGCCGGATCTGGTGCCGGACGGCTATTTCTATTCGATCGGTTCGGGCGACCGCTATCATAACCTGTTCCCGCTGGTGCATACGTCGGGCGTGGCCGAAGGCTCCGAGCGCGACCGCCCCAATTTCCGCAACATGATCCTGGCGCGCGCCGCCTATCTCGGCTCGCAGCGCAATGGCGGCCTGTTCTGGTCGTCGGACATCAAGTCGACCTGGGAAGCGCTCGACCGGCAGGTGCCCGCCGGCCTCAACTTCACCGCGTCCGGCCTGGCCTATTGGGGCAGCGACATTGGCGGCTGGCAGTGGCCGAGCGGTCCGAAGGCGCAGCATCCGGTGCTGCTCGATCCGGCCGGCATGACGGCGGCGGGTGCGGACTATACCGATTATCCCGAGCTGTTCGTGCGCTGGTTCCAGTATAGCGTGTTCACGCCGACGCTGCGCATCCATGGCCAGCGCCCGGACACGGAATTGTGGACCTATGGCAAGGCGGCCGAGCCGATCCTGGCCGACTGGCTGCGCCTGCGCTACACGCTGATCCCCTATATCTATGCGCTGGGCCGCCACACCTATGACACCGGCGCGCCGTTCATGCGTGGCCTGTTCATGGACTTCCCGAACGATCCCAAGGTGTCGGACATCGGCGACCAATATATGTTCGGCCCCGCCTTCCTGGTCGCCCCGGTGACCAAGCAGGGTCAGACCAGGCGGTCGGTCTATCTGCCCGCCGGCACCGCCTGGTATGATTATTGGACCAACCAGAAATATGAGGGCGGCCAGACGATCGAGGTGGATGCCCCGATCAACCGCATGCCGCTGTTCGTGAAGGCCGGTTCGATCGTGCCGATGGGCGTGCAGGTGAAGAGCACGGCCGAGAAGCAGGCCCTGGAGAGCATCCGGGTTTATCCGGGTGCCGACGCGCGCTTCACCCTTTATGACGATGACGGCAAGACCAATGATTATCGCAAGGGCGGCATGAAGGCCGAACTGGTCTGGGACGACAAGGCAAAGACGCTGACGAGCAAGACGAAGCTGCCCACCGGCCAGGCCATCAGCGGCCTGGTGCAGATCGTCGGTCAATAAGGAGACAAAGAAGATGACGGGTATCAATCGCCGCGAACTGGGCCTGGGCCTGGGCGCCGCCGCGCTGGGCGCGGGCCTGGCCGGCAGCACCGGTGCGAACGCGCAGGCCGCAGCGGCGGCCGCCGGCGCGCCGCAGGGCAGCCTCGCCTTCCCCGCCGACTTCCTGTGGGGCTGCGCCACCGCATCCTATCAGATCGAGGGCGCCGTGAACGCCGATGGCCGCGGCCAGACCAACTGGGACGTGTTTTCCCACACGCCCGGCAAGGTCGCCAATGGCGACACCGGCGACATCGCCTGCGACAGTTATAACCGCTATCAGGACGATATCGCTCTGCTCAAGGCGCTGGGCGTCAAGGCCTATCGCTTCTCGATCGCCTGGTCGCGCATCTTCCCCAATGGCCGGGGCAAGCCCAATGCCAAGGGGCTGGACTATTATAACCGTCTGATCGACGGGCTGCTGGCGGCGGGCATCACCCCGCATGTCACCATGTTCCACTGGGATCTGCCCCATGCCCTGCCGGGCGGCTGGCAGAATCGCGACACCAGCTACGCCTTTGCCGATTATGCCGGCTACACCGCCGGCAAGCTGGGCGACCGCGTCAATCACTTCATGACGGTCAACGAACTGCGCTGCTTCACCGATTTGAGCTACATGACCGGTGGCAAAGCGCCGGGCCTGAAGCTGCCGATGAAGGAAGTGAACCAGGTGCGCCACCATGGCGTGCTGGCCCATGGCCTGGGCGTGCAGGCGATCCGCGCGGCGACCAAGTCGGGCACGCAGGTCGGCATTGCCGACAATCCCAACATCTATGTCCCCGCGATCGAGACGCCCGAGCATATCGAGGCGGTGAAGAAGGCCGTGCGCGAGGAGAACGCCATGTTCCTGACCGCGATCATGGAAGGCCGCTATATCGACAGCTACCTGACCGCGCAGGGCAAGGATGCGCCCGTGGTCAAGGAAGGCGACATGAAGCTGATCGGCGCGCCGCTCGATTTCCTGTCGGTCAATGTCTATACCGGCAATACCGTCCGCGCAGACGAGACCGCGCCGTCGGGCTACAAGATCCTGCCCCATCCGGGCCAGGCGCCGCGCATGCCCTCCCCCTGGCTCTATGTCACGCCGGAGGTCATCTATTGGGGGATGCGCGCCATAGCCGAGAACTGGAAGCCCAAGGGCCTCTATATCTCGGAAAATGGCTGCTCGGCCGACGATACGGTCGCGGCGGACGGAAAAGTCTATGACACCGACCGCGTCATGTATCTGCGCAATTACCTCACCCACCTGCAGCGCGCGACCCGCGAGGGGCTGCCGGTGAAGGGCTATTTCGTCTGGAGCCTGATGGACAATTTCGAGTGGGAGGATGGCTATACCAAGCTGTTCGGCATCCACCATGTCGACTTCAAGACCCAGAAGCGCACGCCCAAGCTCAGCGCCGACTGGTATCGCGAACTGGTGCGCACCAACAAGCTGGTGTGACCCGAGCGCCGCCGCCATCCCCTTGCGGATGGCGGCGGCGACCTAGGGCCAATCGCCATTCAGCCCTGACGGCCTGCAAATGGCGGTTCTCCGTGCTTCCGGTGCTCACGTACTTTAAGTACGCTGCGCTCCGGGTCACGGAAAACCACCATTTTCGTCACGTCATCATCTGAATGGCGATCGCCCCTAAAATTCCACGCCATATCGACATATGGCGTCGCATGGGCATTATCCCCTCGCATTGCAGGCCGCTGACTCGCGCCGCGCAATATCCAAGAGAGATAAGGAGTTACCCATGACGATGTCGCCGCTGTCCCGTGCCTCCCGCGCCGCATGGCGGACGCTGGCCTGTGCCGGGCTGCTGTCCGCTTCCGCCCTGGCCGTGGCGGCCACGACCGCGCCGCAATTCGACGTCGCGCGCATCGTCAACGACATCAAGATCCTGGCCAGCGACGAGTTTGAAGGCCGTGGCCCGGCGACCCGCGCCGAGACCAAGACGATCGACTATATCGCCAAGCAGATGGCGGCGGCCGGGCTGAAGCCCGCCGGCGACAAGGGCACATGGTTCCAGGACGTGCCGCTGCGCATGTCGAACATCACCGGCACGCCCAGCCTGTCGATGACCGTGGGCGGCGCGGCCCAGCCGCTGACCCAGGGCACGGAAATCGCCGTGCGCGCGGCCGAGACCGGCCAGTCGGCGGTCAAGTTCGCCAACCTGCCGCTGGTCTTCGTCGGCTATGGCGTGAAGGCGCCCGAACGCGGCTGGGACGATTTCAAGGGCGTGGACCTTAAAGGCAAGATCATGGTCGTGCTGGTCAACGACCCCGATTTCGAGGGCGGCGAAGGCGATTTCGGCGGCAAGCTGATGACCTATTATGGCCGCTGGACCTACAAATATGAAGAAGCCGCGCGCCAGGGCGCGGCCGGCGTGCTGGTGGTGCATGAAAGCGAGCCGGCATCCTATGGCTGGGCGACGGTCAAGAACAGCAACACCAACACCATGTTCGACATTGTCCGCGCCGATCCCAAGAGCGCCCACACCCAGATGGAAGGCTGGATCCAGAAGGATCTGGCCGCCAAGCTGCTGGCCGCGTCGGGCGTCGATTTCGAAGCGGCCAAGGCGGCCGCGCGCAAGAAGGACTTCAAGCCCATTCCCCTGAAAGCGACGATGAGCGCCGACTATGCGGTGAAGTCGGAAATCATCACCTCGCACAATGTCGCGGGAATCCTGCCGGGCAGCAAATATCCCGACGAGACCGTCATCTATTCCGCCCACTGGGACCATCTGGGCATCGGCGCGCCGGACGCGAAGGGCGACACCATCTATAATGGCGCGCGCGACAATGCGTCGGGCACCGCCGCGCTGCTGGAACTGGCCCGCGCCTATGCCAAGGGACCGAAGCCCGAACGTTCCGTCCTCTTCCTGGCGGTGACGGCCGAGGAGAAGGGCCTGCTGGGGTCGGAATATTATGCCGACAATCCGCTGCGCCCGCTGGCGACCACGGCCGGCGTCATCAACATGGACGGTCCCTTCGCCGCCGAGAAGACGGTCAATTTCTCCATCTCCGGCGCGGCCAAGCTGGACCTGCTGACCCTGCTGACGCAGGAAGGCGAGAAGCTGGGCCGCCATTATACGCCGGATGCGCGCCCCGAAGCGGGCAGCTTCTACCGTTCTGACCATTTCCCGATGGCCAAGCGCGGCGTGCCCGCCATCTCGTTCAATCCGGGCCGCGAACTGGTGAATGGCGGCGCGGCGCGCGGCAAGGAACTGGGCGATATCTATACTCGCGATCGCTATCACCAGCCGGCCGACCAATATGACGACAGCTGGAACACCAGCAGCTGGGAGGGCGACATGACCCTGCTCTACAATGTCGGTCGCCGCGTGGCCGACGGCCATGACTGGCCCAACTGGTCGAGCGACAGCGAATTCCGCGCGGCCCGCGACGCCAGCCAGGCGCAGCGCAAATAAGATGTGAGGCGTGGCGGCCGGTGCCTACCGGCCGCCATGTCATATCGGCAGTTCGTGGGTCGACTTGATTTCGGACAGGGCGACGGTCGAGTTGATTTCCTGGACGCCGGGCAGCTTGCTCAGCCGTTCGAAGAAGAAGCGTTCATAGGCCTCGATATCCTTGGCCACGATGCGCAGCATGAAATCCATCGTGCCGAGCAGCACGAACGCCTCCAGCACTTCGGGAAATCCGCCGATCGCGGCGCTGAATTCGTCCAGATTGGCACGGCCATGGGCGTTGAGCTTTACCTGAGCGAAGACCTGGGCATTGAGGCCGACCTTGCGCCGGTCGAGCAAGGCCACCCGCTTGCGGATCAGCCCTTCCTTTTCCAGCCGGTCGATGCGGCGCCAGCAGGGCGACGGGGTCAGCCCGACCTTGTCCGCAATCTCCGCCGTGGTCTGGCTGGCATCGCGCTGCAATTCGCGGAGAATCTTCCGCTCGAAATGGTCGAGTTCGATCATATTTTCCTACATATCGACGATGGCAGGATAATTCATCCTCATATTGGCGATATCGGGCTTCAAATCAGGCAAGATTCTTCTCCAGAGACCGGCGATAAGGCGGCATCATCCCGAGGAGAAGAATATGGTTTCCCGTCCTGCCCGCCTGAACCCGCCGATGCAGTCGGTGCGGCTGCTTGATCCCGCCAGCGGGCTGGACGGCGTGATTGCCATCCACAGCACCGCGATCGGGCCGGGCGCCGGTGGCTGCCGCTTCTGGCATTATGCCGACATCGGCGCGGCGCTGGACGACGCCTGCCGCCTGGCCGAGGGCATGAGCTACAAGAATGCCATGGCCGGCCTGCCCTTTGGCGGCGCCAAGGCGGTGCTGCGCCGGCCCGAAGGCGAGTTTGACCGGGTCGCGCTGTTCCAGGCGTTCGGCCGCGCGGTCGAGGAACTGGGTGGCACCTATGTCACGGCCGAGGATGTCGGCACCAGCGTCGCCGACATGCAGGCGGTCGCCAGCCAGACCCGTCATGTCGCCGGGCTGGATGTCGCCGAGGGCGCGGCCGGCGGCGATCCGTCGCCCTGGACCGCGCTGGGCGTGTTCGAGGCGATGCAGGCGGCCGCCCGCCAGTCGCTGGGTGCCGAACTGTCCGACCTGACGGTCGCGGTGCAGGGCACCGGCAATGTCGGCGCGGCACTGTGCCGTCGCCTGGCCGATGCCGGCGCCCGCCTGGTGATCGCCGACATCGATCCGCGCCGCCGCAACACGCTGGCCGCCGTGCTGAACGCGAATGTGGTGGACGTGGCCGACATCGCCGCGGTCGAGGCGGACATCTTTGCTCCTTGCGCCCTGGGCGGCGCGCTCGATCCGCAGAGCGTGGCGGCGATGCAGGCCCGCCTGGTCTGCGGCGCGGCCAACAACCAGTTGGCGACGCCCGATGTGGCCGAGCTGCTGCGGACGCGCGGCATCGTCTATGTGCCCGACTATGTCGCCAATGCCGGTGGTATCATCAGCGTGTCGGCCGAATATCTGGGCGAGGACCGCGCCAGCGTCGCCGCCCGCGTCGACCAGATCGGTGGCCGGGTCGCCCAGATACTGGACCAGGCCAAGCGCGAGGAGCGCTCCCCCGCGCTGGTCGCCGACGAAATGGCCGAGGCCATCATCGGCGAGGCCGAACGCCAGGCGGCGTGATTGCAAGCCGCAATGATGCTGCGCATCAGCGGCTTGAAACGCTCAGACGCCGCCCGGGCTTGATCAAGGCGTGATGTGGAAAGCCCATCACGCCTTGATAGTCCCCCTTCCCCTCTGCGCTGTCGGTCAGTCCCGGCAGCGCAGGGTGGCGAGCGCCGCCAGCAGCATGACGGCGCCGGCAAAGGCCATGGTCCAGATCGGTTCGGTCGGGAAGAAATGGCGCATGATCGTGCCCATCACCGTCGCCACCAGCAATTGCGGGATGACGACGAAGGCGTTGAACAGCCCCATATAGATGCCGAGCTTGGTCTGCGGCACGCTGGAGGCGAGCATCGCATAGGGCATGGCGAGGGTCGAGGCCCAGGCAATGCCGATCGCCACTTCCGACAATAGCAGCGCCTGTGCATCGCGCAGGACCAGGAAGGACAGGAAGCCGAGCGCGCCGAGCGTCAGCGCCAGCGCATGGGTCCGGGCCTGGCCGATGCGGCGGGCAAGCGGCTGGAGCAGGAAGGGCGCGGCGAAGGCGGCGACGCCGTTATAGGTGGCGAACAGGATGCCGACCCAATTGCCCCCTTCATTATAGGCGGCGCTGGTCGGATCGGCCGAGCCGAAGACATATTGGGCGACCACCGGCGTAGTATAGATCCACATGATGAACAGCGCCGACCAGGTGAAGAACTGGACCAGCGCCAGCTTCTTCATCATCGCCGGCATGGTCGCGAAATTGCCGACCACATGGCTGAGCAGATTGTCGGTCCGACCCTGCGCATGAAGGGCCCGCGCGACGATGCGGGCGATGCCATAGGCGGCAAGCAGCCCGCCCAGCAGATACAGCTCCTTTTCCAGCGCCCAGCCCCAGACAGCGGCGATGATGGCGAGGCCAGCGACGATCCAGAGCGGACCACCGGCGGGGACCGGCGCCGCCGCCTCCTGGCTTGCCGCGTCGCTGGCCTGGGCAAAGCTGGCCATCTGCTCGGGTGAATATTCGCGGGTGGTGAGCACGGTCCAGAGCACGGCGAGGAACAGCGCGGCGCCGCCGATATAGAAGCTGATGCGCACCGTGTCGGGGATCATGCCGGCGGGCGCGACATTGGAGACGCCCATCTGGTCGAGCAGCCAGGGGGTGGAGGAGCCGATCACCGCGCCGGTGCCGATGAAGGCGGTCTGGATCGCATAGCCGGCCATATGCTGTTCCTTCGCCAGCATGTCGCCGACAAAGGCGCGGAACGGCTCCATCGAGACGTTGAGCGAGGCGTCGAGGATCCAGAGCATCAACGCGGCGGCCATCAGGCCGGGCGCATTGGGCATGCCGAACAAAGCGAGCGCCGCGAACAGCGCACCGGCGAAGAAATAGGGCCGACGCCGGCCGAGGCGGCACCAGGTGCGATCGCTATAATGACCGATCACCGGCTGGACCAGCAGGCCGGTCAGCGGCGCGGCGATCCACAGCAGGGCGAGATTGTCGAGATTTTCCCCCAGCGACTGGAAGATGCGCGACATGTTGGCGTTTTGCAGCGCGAAGCCGATCTGGATGCCGAAGAAGCCGAAGCTGATATTCCACAGCCCCCAGAAGCCCTGGCGCGGCCGGCCATCGGACGTCGTCGCGCCCGGTTCCAGCCCCATCTCATTCATTCCGGCCATCCCCATCCTTCGCCTTAACTTCGCACATTTCCCGCACATTTTGACATTAAGTTGCGAGCGCCTGATCCTATCGGAAAGTCTGCCTTCTGCGGGGCCCTTGCAATCCGCAGCATAAAGGAGCGCCTTCCTGTAGGACAGGCCATAGCCGCTTCGTCATTGCGAACCCGGCGATAGCCGGGTGAAGCAATCCAATGGATTGCCGCGGGCCTGCGGCCCTCGCAATGACGAGGTTCACTGGACTGTCACCGCTTGCGCTTGCCGCCGCTGGCGACGAAGCGGATCGCCTGGCCGCCACCCGGCGCCAGGTCGAGGCTAAGGACATCGCCCTTCTTGACCTGCTTCTTTTCGATCACGATCGCGTGGCGTGCCTCGGTGCGATAGTCGGCGCCGGGGCCGTCGCGATAGATTTGCGCGGTGTAGCTGCGGCCGGCATCGAGGAAGTCGAGCGTGACCTTGGACGAGCGCGCCTGTTCGTCGCCGACCGCGCCCAGATACCAGTCGTCGCTGCCCTTCGCCTTGCGCGCGATGGTGACATAGTCGCCGACCTCGCCATTCAAGACGCGGGTATCGGACCAGTCGGTCGGCACATCCTTGATGAACTGGAAGGGGCCGGGATATCTGGCGTAATTTTCCGGCGTGTCGGCCGCCATCACCACCGGCGAATAGAGGACGACATAAAGGGCGAGCTGCTTGGCGATGGTCGAGTGGATCGTGCTGCCTTCCGAACCCGACAGGCTGAGCACGCCGGGGGTGAAGTCCATCGGGCCGCCCAGCAACTGGGTGAAGACCAGGTTCGCCTCATGCTCTGGCGGGTTCTTGCCGCCGACCCAGGCATTATATTCCATGCCCCGGCCGCCTTCGCGCGCGACCCAGTTGGGATAGGTGCGGCGCAGGCCCGTGTCCTTGACCGGTTCATGGCTGTCGATGCTGACATGATATTTGGCGGCGGTCTGCACGACGCGCAGATAATGGTTCACCATCCACTGGCCTTCATGCCATTCGCGATGCTTCGCGCCATCGGCGTCGACCCGCTCGATCTGGCCGGCATCGGTGACATAGCCGGTCTTCACCACCTGCTCGCCATGGTCGGCCGCCCATTTGAAGGCAGTATCGAGCTGGCCGTCATAATGGCTGGCCGATCCGCCGGTTTCATGATGGCCGATCAGGGTGACGCCCTTGGATTTCGCATAGGCGGCCAGGCCGTCAGCGTCGAAATCCTCGGTCGGCTGCGAGAAGTTCATATCCTTGCCATTGCCGAACCAGTTGCCGTCCCAGCCGACATTCCAGCCCTCGACCAGCACGGCGGGGATGCCGCTGGCAGCGGCGAAATCGATGTAGCGGCGAACATTGGCGGTGGTGGCGCCATGTTTGGGTCCGCGCGCCCAGCTCCATTCGCCCTTGATCATGTTCCACCACACGCCGACAAACTTGCCCGGCTTGATCCAGCTGGAAACGTCGCCGAGCTTGTTGGGCTCGTTCAAGTTCAGGATCATGTGGTTCATGTAGAGGCCGGCGGCATCGTCGGCGACGGCGATGGTGCGCCAGGGGGTGGAGAAGCCGGCGTCGCGCGACACTTTGGGCGCGCCTGCCCCCGGCGTCAGATCGGCTCGGAACGTGTTGCCCTCGGCGCGGGCGAGATTCATGCCGGCATAATCGACCAGCGCGGCTTCATGCAGGGCGACATGAGTGCCGTCGGCCAGCTTCACCGTCATCACCGTCTGGGCAGTGCCGACCGCGTCGAGCGGGGTGCGGTTGTAGAGATATTCCTCGCGGTTCCACTCATAGGCGGGCTTCCACCAGGCCGTGCCCCCTTCAGCAAAGGCGAACTGGGTCAGTTCCTCGGCAATGTTGGCGTGATGGAGATTCGCCTGGTCGGGCAGGCTGTAGCGGAAGGCGACGCCGTCATCGAACAGGCGGAAGGTCACGTCCATCTCGCGCTGGAGATCGCCCTTCTCGCGGAACACCAGCGTCAGCTCATTATGATGGTCGCGGATCCTAGTCCATTCACCCCAGGGCTGGGTCCAGCTCGTGTCGCTGCTCGCCTGCCTGGCATCGGCCAGCGTCAGGTTGCGCTCGATCTTGGGCGCGTCGGTGAACATGAAGCCGAGGCGACTGTCGGCGATCAGCGGCTTGCCATTGCGCTGCACGGCATAGCTGGGGCGACCTTCGCCATCGAGGCTGATGGTGAGGGTGATATGGCCGTCGGGCGAGGCGGCCCTGGCCACCACATCGGCGCGCGCGGCGGTGGGCGCGAGCGCCAGGGCAATGAGCGGGAGAGCGAGCGCGGTCAGTCGCTTCATGGAAAAATCCTTGTCTTTCGGCGCGTCATTGCGAGCGCAGCGAAGCAATCCATGGGCAGTCCATTTGGATTGCTTCGCTACGCTCGCAATGACGAGGGAGAATGTCATTCTGAATGGTCAAAGGCGGCGACGAGGCCGGATGCGGGGGCGAAATTCCAGTCGGCGATGCGGCCGGTCGACAGTTCGACCTGCCAGCGGTCCGCATCGGCCGGGCGCCAGGCGACGGGGCTGGTGCCGAGGTTGAAGACGCAGAGGCGCTGCTGCCCGTCCTGCGTCCGTTCAAAGGCGAGCAGATCGTCCGGCGTGTCGAGAAAGGTGATCGTGCCGCTGCGCAGCGCCGGGGTGGCATTGCGCAGGGCCAGCACCTCGCGCGTCCAGTGGAGCAGCGAGGCAGGGTCGGCTTCCTGCGCATCGACGGCGAGCGGGCGATGCGCCTCCCCCACCGGTAGCCAGGGCCTGGCATCGGAGAAGCCGAGCCAGAGCGCCGCGCCGGTCCAGGGCATGGGCGTGCGGGCGCCGTCGCGCGACAGGGTCAGCGGCCAGTTGGCGATCGCTTCGGGATCCTGCAGATCCTCGAATGCGATATCGACCTGCGGCAGGCCCAGTTCCTCGCCATAATAGAGGAAGATATTGCCGCGCAGGCAGGCGAGCAGCAGCATCTTCATCCGGCAATAGGCATGGGCGTCGATGTCGCCGGCCCAGCGCGAGACGGCGCGCGGCGCATCATGATTCTCGAACGCCCAGCTGGGCCAGCCAATCCCCTGCTCCGCCGGCCAGCGCGACAGCGCGTCTTTCAGGAACGGCGCGGTCAATTTGGGGGCGTAGAGGAAGTCGAAGCCATAGGCGGTGTTGAGGCGATGATCGCCCTGGGTGAAGGCCTTCATCTCGGCATCGCTGTCATCCCCGCCGACTTCGGCGACGGTGAAGCGATCGGGATATTCGTCGAACACCGAACGCACCTTTTCCAGGAACAGTGGAATGTCCGGGTGGCTCTGGCTGTAGCGCTTGATCTGGAAATCATAGGGACGCGTGCGGATGCGGCCGTCTTCGGGCGCGGGCGGATTGTCGCGCAGTTGCGGGTCGGGCATCGAATGGTTGATCGCGTCGATGCGGAAGCCGTCGACGCCGCGATCGAGCCAGAAGCGCACGATATCCAGCACCGCCGCCTGCACCTTTCCATTGTGCAGGTTGATCTGCGGCTGTTCCTTCAGGAAATTGTGCATGTAGTATTGGCCGCGCCGCGCGTCCCAGGTCCAGGCCGGGCCGCCGAACACCGACTGCCAGTTGTTGGGCGGCGTGCCGTCGGGCTTCGCATCGGCCCAGACATACCAGTCGGCATGGTCGTTCTGGCGGCTGGAACGGCTTTCGATGAACCAGGGATGTTCGTCGGAGGTATGGGCCCAGACCTGATCGACGATGATGCGCAGGCCGAGGTCATGGGCGCGGGCGATCAGCGCGTCGAAATCGGCGAGCGTGCCGAAGATCGGATCGACATCGCAATAATCCGACACGTCATAGCCGAAATCGCGCATCGGGCTCTTGAAGAAGGGCGAGAGCCAGATGGCGTCGACGCCCAGCGAGGCGACATAGGGAAGATGGGCGGTGATGCCGGCCAGATCGCCAATGCCGTCGCCATTGGAGTCGGCGAAGCTGCGCGGGTAGATCTGGTAGATGGTGGCGCCGCGCCACCAGGGAGCCATATCGGTCAGTGCGTCGGTCATTGCGGATTAGCGCTCCGTACAGCGCAGACGCTGTAGCCAAGGGGAGGAAGGTCGAGGGCGAGGCTGCCGGGCGCGGATGCGCGCGGGGCACAGGCCGCGCCGGCTAGGGTGTCGAAAGCGGTGGAGGCAGCGTCCACCTGAACCTGCGCCCTGATCGGCGCGGTCGATGTGTTGAAGGCGATCAGATATTCCGCACCCGTGTCGGGATCGAAGCGGGAGACGGCGAACAGGCCCGGCTCGTCGCCGCGCGCGCGGATCGTCTCGCTGCCCCGGCGCAGCGCGGCATGGCCGGTGCGCAGGCGGGCGAGCGCCGCAATCTCGCGATAGAGCGGATGGGCAGGATCGAAGCGCGGGGTGGCGGTGGTGGCAGTGCTGCCGAGCAGGCGATTGTCGTTATAGCTCGCCACCTGGCTGCCGAACATATCCTCGCGCGCGTCCTGATCGCCGCCATCGCCGACGAAACCCTGTTCATCGCCATAATAGATGGTCGGCACGCCGCGCAGCGTCAGCAGCATGGCGTTGGCGAGCATCACCCGACGCAGCACCTCGTCCTCGCCCGCCTGCGGGAAGGCGCGGCGGACGAAGGTGGCGAAACGGCCGGCGTCATGATTGCTGACGAAGGTCGGCAACTGGCGCGCGGTGGCGGCGCCGCCCTGATAGAGGGCGTCGCCGGTCAGCATGCGTTCCCAGGTGGCGGTCGCCGCCTTGCCCGCGACGGTTTCCAGCGCGGCCTGGCGGAAGGCGAAGTCGAGCACGGCGGGAAAGCCGCCTTCGCGGGGGTGCCAGGCAAGCGGGCCGGCATCGACCGTCTCGACATAGACTTCGCCGAAGACATGGAAATTGGGGATGCCGCGCGCCCTGGCCCGCGCCTGCATGGCGGGGACGAACTGCTGCCAGAAATGCGGATCGACATGGCGGGCGGTGTCGATGCGGAAGCCGTCAATGCCGAAGCGGTCGATCCAGCCGCCGAATATGTCGATCATGCCGGCAATCACGCGCGGATGTTCGGTCATCAGATCGTCGAGCCCGGCAAAGTCGCCCATGGTCGCGCTCTCGCCCGAATAGGTCGTCTCGCCGCGATTATGATAATAGCGCACATCGTTGAGCCAGGCCGGGTTCTTCACCGCCTGCTCGCCCTTCGGCACGAAGGGGGTATAGGCATAGGCGGGGTCGGTGAGCTTGCCGAAATTGGTGGCGCTATGATCGGCGTCGCCGGCAAAGCCCGGATTGATCGCAGGGCCGGCCACGCCGCCGCGGCGCTGATAGGGATAGTCCGCGCGCGAGCGATAGGGACAGGGCCGGTCGGCGCATTCGCGATAGCGGATCACGTCGGCCGTATGGTTGGCGATGATGTCCATATAGACTTTCATCCCCCGGCCATGGGCAGCCTTCACCAGCGCGGCGAAATCCGCGTCGGTGCCGAAATGCGGATCGACATGCTCGAAATCGGTGATCCAGTAACCGTGATAGCCGGCGCTTTCCTGCCCCTTGGGCCCCTGCACCGGCTTGTTGCGGAAGATCGGGCCGACCCAGATGGCGGTGGCGCCCAGCCCCTGAATATAATCGAGCCGGCGGATCAGCCCCTGGATATCGCCGCCATGGTAGAAGCCCTTGGACGCGGGATCATAGCCGGTCTGGAGCCGGTCGCCCTTCAGGCCGCCCTTGTCATTGGCGGGGTCGGCATTGTCGAACCGGTCGGGCAGGACGAAATAGATGACTTCATCTTCGGGCAGGCGGGCGCGGAAGCCGTCATCCTGTGCCATCGCCGGAACGGGAAGCGCGCAGAGCGCAGCCAGCAGCATTGCCGTTCGTCCGCGCATGGCCTTCATCCCTCCCATTGCCGCTTGTGCCCGATTGCCGCGGCTTGGCCCCTTCTTAGTCGGCGGGGACAGGGCGGGCCAAGGGAGCGGCATACGTATTCAGACCGGTTTCAAACCCTTCTATTCCCAATGGAGACTCGCTGGCGTAGGGTCGCGCCATGGCCGCCAACGACAAAGTGACATCCTTCGACATCGCCACGCTGGCCGGCGTGTCCCAGCCGACCGTGTCGCGCGCGCTGCGCGGCGACAAGACGGTGAGCGAGGCGACGCGGCTGCGGGTCGAGGCGATCGCGCGGCAGCTCAACTATACGGTGGACAAGAATGCATCCTCGCTGCGGCGGGGCAAGAGCAATACGCTGGCCCTTTTGTTCTTCGAGGATCTGCTGCCCGACGAAAGCTGGATCAATCCCTTCTTCCTGTCGATGCTGGGGCCGATCCTGCAGACCTGCGCCAAGCGCGGCTATGATTTGCTGACCAGTTTCCAGCAGTTATCGACCGACTGGCATGTCGATTATGAGGATAGCCGCAAGGCCGACGGCATCATCCTGCTGGGCTATGGCGACTATGAAATCTATCGCACCCGGCTGGAGCAGTTGGTGGCGCAGGGCACGCATTTCGTGCGCTGGGGATCGGTCGACCAGCATGCGCTGGGGATGACGATCGGCTGCGACAACCGGCGCGGCGGGCGGGACGCGGGCGCCCACCTGATCGCGCGCGGATGCAGCCGGATTGCGTTCCTGGGCGACGCATCGAGCCATTATCCCGAATTTCGCGACCGTTATGCTGGCCTGTCCGACGTGCTGCGCGAGGCGGGGCATGCGGTCGACCCCGGCCTGCATGTCGATGCGCTGTCGACCGAACAGTCGGGTTATGAGGCGGCAAGCCGGCTGATCGCGCGCGGCGTGACGTTCGACGCGATCTTTGCCGGGTCCGACCTGATCGCGATCGGCGCGATGCGGGCGCTGGACGAACATGGGCTGTCAGTGCCCGGCGACGTCGCCCTGATCGGCTTCGACGATATCCCCGCCGCCAGCCTGACGCGGCAGCCGCTGACCACCGTGGCGCAGGATTATCTGCACGCGGGCGAAGTGCTGGTCGACGCGCTGATCGGCCAGATCGACCGCAAGCCGGTAACGCCGACGCTGCTGGCGCCCCGGCTGATCACGCGGATGACGGCTTAGAACTTCCTCCCCTTCCTCACATGCGTCATCCCAGCGGAAGCTGGGATCTCTCTTTTCTTGAGCGCAAACAAGGCAGTGGGATGCCAGCCTTCGCTGGCATGACGAGCGAGGAGCGATACGCGCCCTCCCCCCAAAGAAAAACGGACCGCCCTCCCCTCTAAGGGGTGGCGGTCCGGGGAGGGGGATTGCCCGCGTGCAGTCGGGCAATCCGGGGAGGAATTTCAGGACTTGCCCGACCGGCGCGAAGGCCGATCAGAACTTATAGGTCAGGCCCAGATAATAATCGCGGCCGTAGCGCTGATAGTCGATGACCTGGCGCTTATCGCCATTCTGATAGGTGACGAAGGGCTGGTCGGTGAGGTTCTTGCCCTGCAGCAGGATCGACAGGCCGGTGAGCGGCCCCGACTGGAATTCATAGCCGATCTGCGCGTCGAGAATGCCCTCTGCCTTGGCGGTGCGGAAGGTCGGCGCGGCCGAAAGGCCGGCGACTTCGCCCAGGAAGGAAGAGCGATAGCGATAGGAGACGCGCGCCTGGAAACCGCTCTTTTCATAATAGGCCGTGCCGCTGGCGACCCATTTGGACAGGCCCGGCAGGGTGACGACATCGGTCGGGTTGCTGCCATATTTGACTTCGCTGTGGGTGTAGGACCCGCTGGCGAAGATACCGAAGCCGTCGAGCGTTTCGCTGAATACCTTGAACGGCAGCGAGACGGTGCCTTCCGCCCCCATGATCGTGCCCTTGCCGGTGTTGGCCGGGGCCTTCAGCAGGCCGATATAGCTGCCGTCGGCGATGATCTGGTTGCGGATGTCGGCGGGCAGCGAGGCCAGCACGTCCGAGAAATCATAGGCGATATTGTTGTTGGGATCGACGAAGTCGGTCAAATTCTTGAAATAGCCCGCGAGCGAGACATAGCCGCCGCCCGGAAAATATTTCTCGATCGACAGGTCGATATTGGTCGACTGATAGGGACGCAGCGCGATGTTGCCGCCGTTCGAGCTGAACGGGCTGTACTGCGGGTCGGAGCCGAGGCCGACATTGGCCAGGTTGAAATTATATTCCTGGTTGATGCGTTCCTGGTCCATGCGCGGACGCACCATGGTCTGGGCCGCACCCATCTTCACGAAGAAGCCGGGTTCCAGCTCGACCGAGAACTGTGCGCTGGGCAGGAAATTGGTGAAGCTCTCCTTGCCCGAGGCCGGGACGACGGTGACGACGCCGTTGGAGAAGTTGGAGATGGTGCCAGTCGACGCCTGGCGGGTGTGGATCACCTGCACGCCGATCGCGCCCTTGAGCGGCTTGCCGCCCAGATCGCCGTCCAGCGTCATCTTGGCATAGCCGGTGAAGACATCTTCCTTCACGACATTGTCGCGCACCAGCGACGAGG
Source organism: Sphingobium sp. IP1 (assembly GCF_002708645.1). Classification (NCBI taxonomy): domain Bacteria; kingdom Pseudomonadati; phylum Pseudomonadota; class Alphaproteobacteria; order Sphingomonadales; family Sphingobiaceae; genus Sphingobium; species Sphingobium sp. IP1. The sequence continues at coordinate 109,729 of NZ_NOIW01000001.1, read as the reverse complement.
GACGATTGTCGAACACGGCGTCGAGCGTGTTGTTGTAGAGATAGAGCGGATCGAGCGTCAGCATCGCCGGCACGCCCAGATAGTCGAGCGAGACATTCTTGCCGAGCAGCGCTTCCTGCGGCACCGGCGCCGAGCCGGGCGTGCCATTGGCGATGGTGCAATCCGTGCCGCCGGTGGGGCAGAGGAAATAGCTGGTATAGGCGCTGGTCTTCTTGCGCCGGCTGTAATTGCCGCCGACTTCCCAGTTGCTGAAGATGCTGCCGGAAATGTCGCCGACCAGGTTGGCGCGGAACGACTTCATGTCGTCGATGAACTTGGGCCGGTTGAGGAAGCCCGCCTGCACGACGGCGGTGGTGCCGTTATAGCCCCAGCCATTGGGGTCGGTCAGGCTGATGACGTTGGTGTCGGTATAGTCGAGCGTCGGCACGATGCTGAACAGGCCGTTCGACTGGCGCTCGACGCGCACCGTGTCGGACACGCCCGACCGCAGATAGCCGGTGCCCGAATAGGTTTCGAGCAGGAAGTCGGTGCGCTTGGCGCGCGACCAGCTGGCGTCGACATTGAGCTTGAGCCGATCGTTCAGGCGGATGTCGTTGTTCCAGCCGAGCGAAATGGTGTCGGCCTTGCGCTTGTTATAGTCGTTGCGCTGAACGCCATAGACGTTGGAGAAGGTGGCGCCGGTGACGAAGCCATTTTCGACCGTCACGTCGCTGACGCCGACGTCGGTGCCCCAGACGAGCGGGAATTCGATGCCGCGCAGGCGCTGTTCTTCCTCGAAATGCGAGGCGAGGACGTCGAAGGTCGAGTGGAAATTGTCGCTCGGCTGCCATTCCAGCGTGCCGACCATGCCGTAGCGCTTCAGCAGGTTCGACTGCACATAGGGCTTGGCGCCGCCAATGATCAGATTGCCGTCGGCATCGGTAGGATAGCCCCAGGCGTTGAAGCGCTCATTCTGCGACGGGGTCTGCGAGGCGGCGAAGCCCAGCGACAGGCCCAGCGTGTCGTCGGCGAACTGATCGACATAGGTGGCCGAGGCGCGATAGCCATAGCGTTCGCCATCGGGATTGAGCTTGTCCATGCCGTTCATCTGGCCGCGCAGCGACACGGCGAGGATGCGGTCATTCTTGTCGAGCGGACGCAGCATGCGCAGGTCGACCGTGCCGGAAATGCCGGCGGCGATCAGCGCGGCATCGGCGCTCTTGTAGACATTGACGTTCTGGAAGAATTCCGAGGGATATTGATCATATTCGACGCCGCGATTGTCGCCGACGGTGACCTGTTCGCGGCCGTTGAGCAGGGTGGTCGAGAAGTCCGGGCCAAGGCCGCGGATCGACAGGCGCTGGTCGCGGCCTTCGAGGCGCTGGGCGGTGACGCCGGGCAGGCGGGCAAGCGAGTCTGCGATCGACACGTCGGGCAGCTTGCCGACATCTTCGGCCGAGATGGAATCGACGATCAGCACGGAATCGCGCTTCACCTTGGCGGCGGAGGCGAGCGAGGCGCGGATGCCGGTGACGACGATGCCTTCGGATTCGCCGGCGGCGGGTGCGGCGGGCGTCGCGGTTTCGGCGTCGGTCTGCGCATGGGCGACCGCGGCGAGCGAGAAGGAAGCCCCTGCCAGCAGCGCAGCGCGCAGGACGGTATGACGGAATTGATGCATGACAGTGATCCTCCCCAGGACGCATCTTGAGCGTTTCTTGCCGACATGTGTCGGTCTGGTTCAAATAGCGCCGCCCCCGTCCCTCTGCACAGATTCCAGCATACGTATTCAGCCATATTCCCGACATGGCCGGTTACCGTAGCGGAAATGGCCGAAATAGCGGGTTCAGCCGTGTGATAGGACCGATGGCATGGGCGCAGCCGCCGACAAAAATATGCAGCTGATGCTTGAAAGCCACGCGCACTTTCCTAGATTGGTCCTGTCACTCTTCCCCCCTTTGGAGTGACACCTCCCTGAACCTGGCCCCGTCGTCGAGCTTGCTCCGGCGGGGTTTTCTTTTGCCCGCCAGATCGGGGCAGGATGCGGGTCAGGATGCGGGCAGGAAGCCGGCGCGTTGCAGTCGGGCGACCGAATCGCGCGCGACGGGGACGCTGAGCCCGCCATCCAGGGTGATGAGCCAGCTGCGGCCGGCGGGATCACAGCGCAGGATGGCCCGATGGGCGATCCACCAGCTACGATGCACCTGCGCGCCGGCCACCCCCTCCATCTCCGCAATCGCGTCGCGCAGCCGCATCAGCAGCAATTCGCTGCCGCCCGCGCCATGGACGCGGACATAATGATCCTCGCTCTGCAGCGCCAGGATCGGCCCGGCAAAGCCGGCCGACAGGCGATGGCGCAGGGCGGGGTCTGCGGGCGATGTGGCGGCGGCGTCTTCGGCAGGCGGGGCATCGATGGGCGGCGGCAGGATGCCCCGCTGGGCCAGCCGCCGGTCGGTCTGTTCGGCCCAGTGGGTGACGACCAGCACGGTGAGCGCGCAGAGGAAGGAAAAGGGCAGCAGGCCGGTAAAGCCGTCCAGATCGCGAAAGGCGGTGCGGCCGACATTGCGCCAGAGGAAGGCCAGCGGCACGACGCAGAGCGACACGCCGGAAAAGACGGTGATCGATACCGACAGGTCGATCCGCCGCGCCAGGCCGCGCAGCAGCCAGATCGTCGGCCGGACGAGGATATAGGCCCCCATCAGCAGCAGCCACCAATGGCCGATCCGCCCCGGCAGACCGTCGCGCATATAGGTGCCGAACGGCCCCATGAAGCCGATGATGCCGGCCAGCAGCAGCATCGCCCACAGCTCCAGCAAGATGCGTCGGTTGAAAATCGGCTATTCCCCTCTCCGCCCGCTTGTCGCCCTGCCCGTTCGCGAAGCGCCGGCTGGAAAATGCCCGGTTTTGCGGGGCATTGGCAAGCCCTCTTTCCGCGTAACGGATTGGCGCTTGCTGGCCGGCGGGCTGGTGCCATCAGCAGATTGGACGGCCGCCCCGCGCCCCTGGGCCAAGGCCGAGACGAGGAGAGAATCTGGTGACCAAGCCCCCTTCCCCCCGGCTGCCGATATTGGCCATGCTGCCCATCCTGATCGGCGGACTGGCGCTGGATGGCGCGCCGACCCTGGCGCGGCCTGGGGCGCAAGGCGCGCTGTTCGGTCAGCCGGTGATCCGCACCCTGACATTGCCCGCCGACATGCGGCCGCAAAGCGCCACCTACACGCCGTCGGGCCGGATATTGCTGACCTATGCCAAACCGGGCGAAAGCGATCCGCGGCAGATCAACCTGGCCATCATGGACGATGATGGCAGCCATATCCGCCCGATCTTCAGCGGAACGATTCCCGCCCGGCCGAAGGATAATGGCATCCGCTACATGGTGTTTGCCGACAATAAGCGGATCTTCCTGGGCGATTTCGTGATCGAATGCCCGACCAGCCTGGACGATTGCACGCAGGCGCAACTGGTGCCGGTCACCTATCCGCCGCAGGTGGCCGATGGCGCGCATATCTGGCATCGCTGGTCGGAAATGGTGGTGGCGCCGGACAATCGAAATATTGCCTGGACGACCCTGCTCGCCAATTATTCCGCCGCGGTGCTGACCGGCGAACTGACGCGCGGCCCGGACGGCTATGTCGTCACCCGGCCGCAGATCATCAGCAGCAGCGATCCCTTCCGTCCCGATCCGGCCCATGCCGATGGCGTCATCCCTGCGCCGATCCGCGGCGGCGAGGTGAAGCAGTTCGTCCATGGCGGCAGCGCCCTGTCGCTGGTCGGCGCGGTGAAGCGCGACCTGCCCGATTCGGTGGTGATGGACCTGGCAAGCGGCAAGGTGACGCCGATCACCGACACGCCGGGCTATACCGAGACGACGATCTTCTCGCCGGACGAGCGGCTGGGCATGGTGATGACCACCCGCTTTTCGCAGACCGACCCGGCGATATTGGGGCTGATGCCCCGCCCCTATCCCGACAGCCTGAACATGGGGCTGAGCATGTTCGCCTATACCTATGCCGTCACCGGCGTGCGCACGGCACGGCCGGGCAATGTCGGGCCGGCGCTGATCGACATCGCCCGATCCCAGCGCGAGGACGGCTATCAGGGCGCGAACCTCAGCAGCCAGGCCGACTGGGTGTTTCATTCGCCCATGTCCTGGCATCCCGACAGCCGCCGGGCGACCTGGATCGAGGGGCTGCGCGGCAGCGAGACCAAGCGGGTCCAGATCGTCACCCTGCCCGGATACAAGGCCGGACCGGCGGTCGCCCCGCGCGCCGTGCCCGACAGCCTGCCCTATGGCGATACCGACCTGTCCACCCTGTCGGCGCTGGCGGGCAAGAGCCAGAATATCGACGTGAAGGTCTATGGCCGGCGGTCGGGCCATATCCAATATCGGCGCACGAGCGGCGCCATCGAGAAAATCTATGTCGATTTCAGCGACGACGGGAAGCAGGTCTATAGCGGGCGCGAGACGACGCAGATCAACATGCGCGGCCAGTCCAGCTACGAAGCGGACATCCGCCTGACCGGCCCCCGGCCCGGCATCATGAAGCTCCAGATGACCTTCGGGCCGCTGGGCGGCCCCAAGCCTGCTGCGATCGACTTCACGCCCCAAGCCGATGGCCAGCCGCGCAGCCGGGGCTTTGCCGAATATGACGGCCAGCGGGTGAACGTGGACCGGCTGGCGCCATGAAGAGCCGCCGGACGATCAGGCCATGGCACTGATCGTCCGGCGGAAGCGGGTGAGCGCGATCAGGAAGAAGGCGATGCCGATCGCGGCGGTGGCGGCGAATTGCGGCCAGACGACGCCGATGCCGGCGCCCCGGAACAGGATCGCCTGACCCAATTCGACGAAATGGGTGGTCGGCGCGAACAGCATCACATCCTGCACCAGCTTGGGCATGGATTCGCGCGGGGTGGTGCCGCCCGACAGCATCTGCAGCGGCAGCAGCACGAGGATCATCAGCATGCCGAATTGCGGCATGTTGCGCGCTAGCGTCGCGAGGAAAATGCCCATCGAGGTCGTGGAGAACAGCACCAGCGCGGCGCCTGCGAAGAAGAGCGCCAGCGATCCGGCGACGGGCACGTGCATCAACCCCTGCACCACCAGGTTGATCGACAGAGACGAGGCGAGCAGCACGACCAGCCCCATCGACCAGACCTTTGACAGCATGATCTCGAACGGGGTGACCGGCATCACCAGCAGATGCTCTATCGTGCCATGTTCCCGCTCGCGGATCAGCGCCGCGCCGGTCAGGATGATCGACAGCATTGCGATCTGGTTGATGATCTGTGCCAGGGCGCCGAACCAGGTATGGTTGAGCGTCGGGTTGAAGCGCGCCCGCACCGCCAGGTCGACCTTGGGCACGCTGTTGGCGCGATAGCGGTTGACGAATTCATTCACTTCGGCGGTTGCGATCTGCTGCACATAGCTGCTGCCCGAGAAAGCCTGGCTCATGCGCGTGGCGTCGGTGTTGAGCTGGATTTCCGCCGAACGCCCCGCCAGCACGTCGCGCTGGAAGCCATGGGGTATGTGGAGGACGAAGGTGAAGTCGCCCGCGTCCATGCCCGGATCGATCTGCGCCGGCGCAATCATCCGGGGCAGCGTGAATTGCGGCGGGTAGAAGGCCGCGACGATCCGCTGCGACAGGGGCGATTCATCCTCATCGACGATTGCGATGGCTGCATTGTGCAGCGTTTCCGGCTTGGAATTGGCCGAGGTATAGATGGAGACGGTGAAGACGAACAGGATCAGCACCAGCATGATCGGGTCGCGCCACAGGCTCCACAGCTCCTTCACGCCCAGCCGGTAGATGTTGGAAATCGTCGCGCGCATCGGCGTCAGGCCTCCTGCTTCTTGAGCAGCATGATCGCGATGCCGACGATCAGCGGCGCGGAAATGGCGAGCGGCAGGAAGGAGCCGGCCAGATCCGAAAAGCCCAGCGCCTTGGCAAAGACGCCGCGGCTGATGGTGAACATGTGGCTGGCGGGATAGATGTCGCCGATGATCCGCGCGCTGCCTTCCATCGAGGAGACGGGGTCGGTCATGCCGCCATAGGTGGTGGCCGGGATCATCGTGCCGATCATCGCCAGGAACATCGCGGCGATCTGGCTGCGCGTCACGGCCGAGGCGAGCAGGCCCATGCCGGTCGCAGTGACGCAATAGATGGCGGCGGCCAGCAGCAGGGTCGGGAAGCTGCCCTTCACCGGCACGCCGAAGATGAAGATCGCCATCAGCACCATCAGCAGGAAGTTGACAAGCGCCAGCACGACATAGGGAAGCTGCTTGCCGAGCAGGAATTCGCTGCGGCTGACCGGCGTCACATAGAGGTTGATGATCGACCCGATCTCCTTTTCGCGCACCACCGCCAACGCGGTCAGCATCGCCGGCAGCATGAGCAGCAGCAGCGGGATGACGATCGGCACCATCGCCGGCAGGCTCTGCACATCGGGGTTGTAGCGATAGCGGTTCTCGATCGAGAAGCTGCTGCCGACCGCGCTGCCGCGCGCGGCCGCCTGCTGGCTCAGCCAATGCTGGTGCAGCCCCTGGATATAGCCCTGCACCGTTTCGGCGCGCTGCGGATTGGCGCCGTCGAACCAGGCGCCGACCGTGACCTGTCGCCCGGCCGCGATATCCCGGCCAAAGCCCGGCGGAATCTCGATCACCAGCGCCAGTTCGCCATCCTTCATGCGCCGGTCGAGATCGTCATAATCGCGGATCGGCGCATGTTCGACGAAATAGGAGGAGCCGGAAATGTCGAGCGCATAATTCTGGCTGAGGATGCTGTTGTCGCGGTCCAGCACGGCATAGTTCAGTTCGTTGATGTCGGTGGTCATGCCGAAGCCGATCACCAGCATCAGGATCAGCGAGCCGATCAGCGCGAGCGTCGCACGGACCGGATCGCGTTGCAGTTCCAGCGTCTCGCGCCAGGCATAGGTAAGCGCGCGTTGCGGGCTGAAGCCGCGCCTGATCGTGCCATGTTCCGCCTGCGCCATGTCCTTGAGGGCGCTTTCCTCGTCGGGCGGGCGGGTGTCGCCGCCGGCATCGACCAGATAGCCGATGAAGGCCTGTTCCAGATCAGGCGCGCCGCGCTTCTCTATCAGGCGCGCGGGCGCATCGCTGTCGAGCACATGGCCGGCATGCATCATCGACATGCGGTCGCAGCGCATCGCCTCGTTCATGAAATGGGTGGAGATGAAGATCGTGACCTTGTCGCGGCGCGACAGTTCCGCCAGCAATCGCCAGAAGCCGTCGCGCGCCACCGGATCGACGCCGGAGGTCGGCTCGTCGAGGATCAGCAGTTCCGGCTTGTGGACCATCGCCACGGCAAGGCTGAGGCGCTGTCGGATGCCGAGCGGCAGGCTGTCGGGCAATTCCTCCATCACCGGGCCAAGATCGAACCGATCGGCCATTTCCGCGACGCGGGCGGGAATATCCTCGCGCGGGACATGGAAGAGATGAGCGTGAAATTCCAGATTCTGGCGGACGGTGAGTTCGGTGTAGAGCGAGAAGGCCTGGCTCATATAGCCGACCCGCTTGCGCGTGGACATGTCGTCCGGGTCCACTGCATTGCCGAACAGCCAGGCCTTGCCCTCGGTCGCGGGCAAGAGACCGGTCAGCATCTTCATGGTGGTCGACTTGCCGCAGCCATTGGACCCCAGGAAACCGAATATCTCGCCCCGGCGAATGCGGAAGCTGACATGATCGACCGCAGTGAAATCGCCAAAGCGCATGGTCAGTCCCTGCGCCTCGATGGCGATATCATCCTCGCTGGCTTCGAGCGGCGGGATGACGACCGGCTCGTGGCCGCGCTTCTTCTCCTCGGGCAGCAGCGCGATGAAGGCCTCCTCCAGCGAACTGGTGCCGGTGCGCGCGAAAATCTCGGCCGGGGTGCCGGTGTCGAGGATCTGCCCGTCATCCATCGCCACCAGCCAGTCGAAACGCTGGGCCTCGTCCATGTAGGCGGTGGCGACAATCACGCTCATCTGCGCCTGGGTCTGGCGGATGTCGTTGATGAGATCCCAGAATTGGGCGCGGGCCAGCGGATCGACGCCGGTGGTCGGCTCGTCCAGGATCAACAGGTCGGGATCATGGATCAGCGCGCAGCACAGGCCCAGCTTCTGCTTCATGCCGCCCGACAGCTTCCCCGCCGGTCGGGCAAGGAACGGGTCGAGGCCGGTCGCGCGGGTGAGCGCATCGATCCGCCTTCGCCGCTCCGCCCCGTCATGGCCGAACAGGCGGCCGAAAAACTGCAGATTCTCCTCGACCGACAGGGTGGGATAGAGATTCTTGCCCAGCCCCTGCGGCATATAGGCGATGCGCGGGCAGACATCGCTGCGATGGCGCTTGTCGCGCATGTCGCCGCCCAGCACATGGACATCGCCATCCTGGATGACATGGGCACCGGCGACGAGGGAGAGCAGGCTGGACTTGCCCACGCCATCGGGGCCGATCAGGCCGATCATCCGCCCGCCCGGTATGTCGAGATCGATGCCGCGCAGCGCCTGCGTTTTGCCATAATGGAGGCGGACGCCGGACAGGCGGACGACCGGATCGACCGTCGGCGCGCCGATGGGGTCGGGCTGGTTCACTGGACCGCCCGCGATCCTTCGGGAAGGGCGCGGACCGCAAGCGAGGCGGGCCAGGCAACGCCCGGATCGATCCGGACATAGGCCATGCCGGGCAGGCCGGTCTTCACCTGGGCGATATGCTTGCGCAGCAGCGCCGGATCAATCCGGGCCTTGACCCGGAACATCATCTTCTCGCGCTCGCTCTGGGTTTCCACCGTCTTGGGCGTGAACTGGGCGACGTCGGCAACGAAGCTGATCCGTGCCGGGATCGGATAGTCGGGAATGGCATCGAGCACGATCCGCGCCTCGCTGCCGATGGCGACGCGGCCGGCGGCGGTGGCGGGCAGGAAGAAGCTGATCGTCACGTCGGACAGGTCGACCAGGCTCAGCACACGGCCACCGGCCGTCACCACCTCGCCGGGCTGGGCGACGCGATACTGGACGCGGCCGTCGCGTGGCGCGCGCAGGCTGCTGTCGTTGATGTCCGCCTCGATCCGCTGGATGGTGGCGCGGCCGGCCTCCACGCGCGATCGCGATCCGATCACCTGATTGCGGGCATTGGTGATGGCGACCTCGGCCGAGGCGAGCTGGGCACGGGCAGCCTCCACGGCAGCGGCGGCGCCTTCGGTCTGGGCGGCGTCGTCATCGCGTTCCTGCACCGCGGTCGCGCCTTCGCGGGCCAGGGTTTCGGACCGGGCAAGGCGCTTGCGCGAGGCGTTGAGTTCGGCGATGCGCTGGCGCACCACTGCCTGGGCGGCGGCCTTCTCGCTCTCGCGCTGGGCGACCTGGGTCTGGGCGACGAGGACGGCATTCTGCGCCTCTGCCAGTTGCGCGACGGCCTCGGTCCGCTGTGCGTCCAGCACGTCGACATCCATATGGGCAACGATCTCGCCGGCCTGCACCAGCTGCCCCTCATCCGCGACGATATCCTTGATCCGTCCGGCAGACTTGGAGGCGACGTCGATCTCGGTCGCTTCCAGCCGGCCATTGCCGCCGACAATGCCTTCGGGCAGGCCGGCCGGCTTCAGCAACGTCCAGAGCAGGAAGGCGATGCCGGCCACCGCCGCCACGATCAGCCCCCTGACGATCCAGCGCTTGTTCATGCTCATGGTTCCCCCTGGTTCCCGGACGGGGCGGCCGCGATGCCGCGATTGACCACAAAGCCGCCGCCCAGGGCGGCATAGAGGCTGACGATGCTGGAGAGTTCCCCCCGGCGAAGCTGGACCAGTGCCTGTTCCGCATCGAACAGGTCGCGCTGGGCATCGAGCACTTCGAGATAGGTGGAGCGGCCATTGTCGAACCGCAACTGGGCGAGGCGCGCCCGTTCCCGCTGGGCATCGACCAGCTGGCGCGTGGTGCCGATCTGCAGGGCGATCTGGCGCCGCCGGACCAGCGCGTCGGACACGTCGCGAAAGGCCGACTGGATCGTCTTTTCATAGGTAGCGACGGCCTCGTCCCGGCGCGCCTGCGCCACGTCCAGATTGCCCTTCAGCCGACCGGCGTTGAACAGGGGCAGTCGGATCGTCGGCGAAAAGCTCCACACCTCGCTATTGCCGCCGAACAGGCCGTCGAGGTCCGGGCTGGTCGTGCCATAGGCCCCGGTCAGGCTGATATTGGGGAAGAAGGCGGCGCGGGCGGCACCGATATTGGCATTGGCGGCGCGCAGCTGATGCTCGGCCGCGACGATGTCCGGCCGGTTGGTGAGCAGTTCGGACGGCAGGCCGGCGGGCACCTGATAATCGCCGCCCGGTCCGGCCAGCCGCGGCGATCCGGGCGCGATCTCCACCGGCTGTCCGACCAGCAGCGCCAGCGCGTTGCGATTGACCGTGCGGTCGAGGTTCAGCACATGCATGGTGGTGTCCGCCTGCGCCAGCAGCACCTGGGACTGGGCCAGGTCCAGCTTCGACCCCGACCCCACCTCATAGCGGCGGCGCATGATGCGCAGCGTTTCCTGCCGGGTGGTGATCGACTGCTGGGTAAGGGCGGCGCGCTCCTCATATTCGCGCTCCAGCAGATAGCCGAGCGCCACCTGCGCGATCAGGTCGGTCGCGACCGCCCGGCGCGATTCCTCGGACGCCAGAAACTGTTCGCGGGCGGCCTCCTTCAGATTGCGCAGCCGGCCCCAGAAATCGATTTCCCAGCTGGCGCTCAGTTGGGCGGTGATCGATTTCACGTCGACGATCTGGTCGCCGATCACCGGCAGGCTGTAGAAGGCCTGACCGCGCGTGCCCGTCGCCACCGCATCGAGCTGGGGATAGAGCGAGGCACCCTCGATCCGCCAGGCGCCGCGCGCCTGCGCCACGCGGGCGGCGGCGATGCGAATGTCGCGATTATTGGCCAGCGCCTGGGCGACCAGCCTGCGCAATTCGGGATCGGGGAAAACCTGCTCCCAGTCGCGCCCGGCCAGCGAAGTCCCGGCCGGCGTCGCTACGGCATAGCTGTCGGGCACCGGCAGGGACGGCTGAACATAATCGGGAGCAAAGGAACAACCGGTCAGGGAAAGAGCCAGAAGCATCGCCAAGGCCTCAGGGATAACCCTCCCCTTCACGCCATGACCTATCGCAAAATCGGAATTTCCAAGCGACACCAAGCACCCCTTTTCGAGCAACATGGACCCCTATTCAATCGATATAGCATCGACTGACTTCATCTATTCTCGATTTTGTGAGACATGATGTTTCAGAACATCACAAGGACTCACGAATAACTTATGCCTTTAATATATTTGTGTTTATCTACCACAACCAGTATCGTCAATCGCACCTGACCTGACCGCTCGCGCCGTTGCGAGGGGCGCAACGCGACAAGGGACGCAGGATGATCCGCAACCGCCGCGCGCAACCACGACACTTGCCCGCCCCCTGGTCGAGCCTGGCATGGCTGCTGGTTGTCCTGTCGCCTTCTTTTGCGACAAGCGCCCTGGCCGGGGAACCCGTAGAAACCCTGATAGGGCGGATCGCCCTGCCCGATGACCAGAATATGGCGAGCGTGGAACTGCGCTTCCTCAACATGGGCGCGGCGCCCGCCACCATGCCGCTGCCCGACCGGGTCGAGGCGCTGGTGGAACAGGATGGCGCCGCGCGCCGGCTGTGGCTGCGCCGGGCGCCGGGCGTGCCGGAGACGGTGGAGATTGCGCCGGGCGGCTTTGCCCAGGCGCGCTATCAACTGGCCGCAAGCGACATGGCCGAGGGGACGTTGCTGTCGATCCCGGCCTGGAATTCGCCGCAGGTTGCGCTGCATGGCGCGGCTGCCTCGCGGATGGCGGCCGCTTCGCCGGTGCCTGTCCCACCGCCGCCGCCGCCGCCCGGAACCCCGGTGCCGCCGCCGGTCGCGCCGCCGGCCGATCGCAGCGCCGGCAATGCCTTCATCGGCAATCTGGCGCCCTATGAGCCGATCTATGCGGTCTATGGCCCCGGCACCAATACCGATGCCCGGTTGCAGTTGAGCTTCGAATATCGGTTGTTCGGATCGCGCGATGCCGCGCATTTGCCCAGTTCCTGGCGGGACGGCCTGCATTTCGCCTATACCCAGCGCATGTTCTGGGATCTGGGCGCCAATTCCATGCCCTTCCGCAACATCGATTATCAGCCAGAAATCATCTATGTGACGCCGACCCGGATGCTGAAGAACGGCATGTCGCTGGCGCTGCAGGGCGGGCTTCGGCACGAATCCAACGGCCGCGACGGCGATGCGTCGCGCAGCATCAACAGCTTTTATGTCGCGCCGATGGCGGCCTTCTCGCTCGGCGAGGAACGGCGGCTGCTGGTGGCACCGCGCCTGACCTTCTATGTCGGCGACAAGTCCGACAATCCCGATATCGTCCGCTATCGCGGCCATGCCGGCCTGTTCCTGCAGGTCGGCGATGATGACGGGCTGCGCCTGTCGACCAACAGCCGGTTCAATTTCGGATCGGGCAAGGGCGCGATCAACGCCGACCTGTCCTATCCGCTGCCGCGCCTGCTGGGCGGTGGCCCCGATCTCTATTTGTTCGCTCAGGGATTTGCCGGATATGGCGAGAACCTGTTGGACTATAATCGTTCCATAACAAGATTGCGGATCGGCTTCGCGCTGGTGCGCTGACCGCCGGGTGGCTTGCCCCCGGCCGCTCGACGCGACTGAAAGGGAAGCCGATGTCCTCTGCCCCGCCCGTTGCCTGGCATGCGCTGCCGCCCGAAGAGGCGCTGGCAATGCTGTCCGTCGAAGCGACCGGGCTGGACCAGCGCGATGCCGAGGCCCGGCTGCGGCGCTATGGCCCCAATGCCCTGCCCGAAGCGCCGCGCCAGCATCCGCTGTTGCGATTCCTGGCGCATTTCAATAGCGTGCTGATCTATTTCCTGCTGGGTGCGGCGCTGATCGCCCTGCTGCTGAATCACGGCATCGATGCCGCCGTGATCCTGGCCGTGGTGCTGGTGAATGCGGTCGTCGGCTTCATCCAGGAGGGCAAGGCCGAGGAAGCGCTGGGCGCGATCCAGGACATGATCGCGCCGCATGCCATGGTGCTGCGCAGCGGCGAACGGCGGGTGGTGGCGGTGCCCGATCTGGTGCCCGGTGACATCGTGCTGCTGGAAGCGGGTGACCGGGTGCCGGCCGACATCCGGCTGCTGCGCGCCCGCGGCCTGCTGATCGACGAGGCGGCACTGACCGGCGAATCGGTCGCGGCGGAAAAGCATCAGACGCTGATCGCCGCCGACGCCGGCATCGCCGACCAGAGCAACATGGCCTTTTCCGGCACGCTGGTCGCCGCCGGCCAGGCGGCCGGGCTGGTGGTCGAGACCGGCAGCCATACCCAGATCGGTCGGATCAGCGGCATGCTGAAGGCGGTCGAGGTCGGCAAGACGCCGCTGGTGCGGCAGATCGACGATTTCGCCCGGCTCATGACTTGGTCGGTGCTGGCCGGCGCGGTCGTCCTGTTCCTGTTCGCGGTGCTGGCGCGCGGCTTCCACTGGATCGATGCGCTGATCGCCATCGTTGCCCTGTCGGTCGGCGTCGTGCCGGAAGGACTGCCCGCCGTCATCACCATCACGCTGGCCATCGGCGTGCAGCGCATGGCCGCGCGCCAGGCGGTGATCCGGCGCCTGCCAGCGGTAGAGACGCTGGGCGCCACATCGGTGATCTGCACCGACAAGACCGGCACGCTGACCCGCAACGAGATGACGGTGCGCCACCTGCTGCTGCCCGGCGGCGACCTGCATGTCAGCGGATCGGGCTATGCGCCGACGGGCGCCATCAGCGTGACCGAGGGCAGCGACGATGCCGAGGCTCTGGCCGATGCCGCGCCGATCCTGCGCTGCGGGCTGCTGTGCAATGACGCTTTGCTGCGCCAAGCGGATGACGGCTGGACCGTGCAGGGCGACCCGATGGAGGGGGCACTGGTCGCGCTGGCGATGAAGGCGGGGCTGAGCGCCGACCATGTGCGCGACGAATGGCCGCGGATCGACGAAATCCCGTTCGACGCCGCCTATCGCTTCATGGCGACGCTGCATCGCGCGCCCGATGGCAGCAGCGCCATCTTCATCAAGGGTGCGCCCGAAGCGGTGCTGGCGATGACCGGCGCGGATGCCGTCGCCTGGGACGCGCGGCTGTCGGCCGCCGCCGACCGGGGCGAACGCCTGCTAGGCTTTGCCGTCAAGCGTATCACAGGGGCGCCCGACCGGATCGGCTTCGACGATCTGATGAGCGGGGTCGAGCTGCTGGGGCTGATGGGCTTCATCGATCCGCCACGCGACGAGGCGCGGCAGGCGATCGCCCAGTGCCGGTCGGCCGGCATCGCGGTCAAGATGATTACCGGCGACCATGTCGGCACCGCCATCGCCATCGCCCGCCAACTGGCGCTGGACGATGATCCCCAGGCGATGAGCGGCGCCGAGGTCGAGGCGCTGGATGATGAGGCGCTGGCGGCGCGGGTGCGCGATGTCGACGTGTTCGCCCGCTCCTCCCCCGAGCACAAGCTGCGCATCGTCCGCGCGCTCCAGTCGCACGGGCTGGTCGTCGCCATGACCGGCGACGGCGTCAACGACGCGCCTTCGCTGAAACAGGCCGATGTCGGCACGGCGATGGGGATCAAGGGCACGGAGGCCGCCAAGGAAGCGGCCGAGATGGTGTTGCTGGACGATAATTTCGCGTCGATCGTGGCGGCCGTGCGCGAAGGACGCACCGTCTATGACAATATCCGCAAGGTCATCAGCTGGACGCTGCCGACCAATGGCGGCGAGACGCTGGCGGTGGTGATCGCGATCATTGCCGGCTTTGCCCTGCCGATGACGGCGACGCAGATATTGTGGATCAACCTGGTGCTGACGGTGACGCTGGGGCTGGTGCTGGCGTTCGAGCCGACCGAGCCGGGGACGATGGAACGGCGGCCGCGTGCCGCCGGTGCCCCCCTGCTTTCCCCCTTCCTGCTGTGGCGCATCATGCTGGTATCGGTGCTGATGGGGGCGATGGCGCTGGGGATATTCTTCTATGCCCAGCATGTCGGCCACGACATCGATACCGCCCGGACCATGGTGGTCAACATGCTGATCGTGGGCGAGATATTCTATCTGTTCAATGTCCGCTTCCTGCACATGCGATCGCTGACGCTGCGCGGCGCGATAGGCACGCCGATCGTGCTGGCGGCGATCGTGGCGGTGGTGATCGCCCAGCTGCTCTTCACCTATGCGCCGTTCATGCACGATATTTTCGACAGCCGGCCGCTGTCGCTGACCGACGGGCTGATGATCATCGGCCTGGGCGCGGCGATGTTCGCCCTGCTGGAACTCGAAAAGCTGGCCGCCCATCGGCTCGCCTGGTTCGAGGATATCTGACCGCCATTATCAACCGTCCAACCGCCGCAGAAGAAGGAGGAAATCATGCCGACGACCATGCGAGCCGCGATTGCCAGAACGTTCAAGGCGCCGCTGACGATCGAGGAGATAGCGATACCCGAGCCGGGGCCCGGCGAGGTGCTGGTGAAGATCGTCGCCAGTGGCGTGTGCCATACCGACCTGCACGCGATCGACGGCGACTGGCCGGTGAAGCCGACCCTGCCGCTGATCCCCGGCCATGAGGGCGTGGGCCATGTGGTGGCACTGGGCGCGGGTGTCACCGACCTGAAGGAAGGCGACGCCGTCGGCATCCCCTGGCTGCACGATGCCTGCCGCGCCTGCGAATATTGCGAGACCGGCTGGGAAACGCTGTGCGAGCGGCAGCATAATACCGGCTACAGCGTCAACGGCACCTATGCCGAATATGCGATCGCCAGCGCCCCCTTTGCCGGCCGCCTGCCCGACAGCGTCGACTTCGTGACGATGGCGCCCATCCTGTGCGCGGGCGTCACCGTCTACAAGGGGCTGAAGGAAACCGAGGCGAAGCCGGGCGAATGGGTGACCATTTCCGGCGTCGGCGGGCTGGGCCATGTCGCCGTGCAATATGCCAAGGCGATGGGCCTGCATGTCGTGGCGCTGGACATTGGCGAGAGCAAGCTGGAGCTGGCCCGGTCGCTGGGCGCGGACCTGGCGCTGGATGCGCGGGCCGACAATGTCGTGGCGGAAGTGCAGAATGCGACCGGCGGCGGCGCCCATGGCGTGCTGGTGACGGCGGTGTCGCCCCCCGCCTTTGCCCAGGCGATCGCCTGCACCCGCCGACGCGCGACCGTCAGCCTGGTCGGCCTGCCGCCGGGCGATTTCCCGACGCCGATCTTCGACGTGGTGCTCAAGCGCGTGACCGTGCGCGGGTCGATCGTCGGCACGCGGCGCGACCTGGCCGAAGCGATCGCCTTCGCGGTCGAGGGCAAGGTGAAGGCGCATGTGACGCCCCGGCCGTTCGACGATGTGAACGCCGTGCTGGACGAATTGCGCGCCGGCAAGGTGGACGGGCGCATCTCGCTCACCCTGTAACGGGCGGGTGATGGCCGGGCGCGGGCGGTGCATGCCGCCCGCGCCGCCGGTCAGCGGCGCGCCTCGAAGATGGAGATGCGGCGCGGCTGGCGCGGCTGCACCGCCTGGCCCAGTTCGCGTTGCAGCATGGCCAGCATCCAGGCGCGGTGCCGGGCCATGAATTCGGGGAAACCCTCTGCCCTGGCCGGGTCGAACACGGGCACCTGCCAGTCGGCCGGCTGATCGAGATAGGGCGGGATCACGTCGCCCGCCGCCTCGGCCGGCAGGTCGACATGGCTGCCCCAGTATCGATTGTCGCGGAAGCGGATAAATTGGGCCGGGGCGAAGCCTGCCTTGATGAGATAATCGGGGCCGGACCGACCGCTTTCGCTGCCATAGCGGGCGGTGCCGGCGACCTTGAAGTCATTTTCAACGATGCGGACATCCTGCGCCCAGCCATCCCAGTTGGTCGCCACCACCATCTGCACATCCATGCCCTTGCCGACATGGATCACATTCTTTTCCACCAGCACGTCGGAGACATTGCCGGCGAGCTGGAAGATGCGCAGCGCGTCGTTGCGGCTGACATTATAGCGCGCGACGGTGCCGCGATTGCCCAGATTATCCTTGTCGTTGCGGCCGGGCGAACAGATCAGCAGGAAGCCGCCAGCATTGTCGTGGCTGTAATTGTAGAGCAATGTCGTGCGGCGCGAATTGAAGTCGCTGTCGAAGCCCTGTCCGTCATAGCGGGTGCGGGTATAGGCGGCCTCGTTGAGCTGGATCAGGCTGTTGTCGGTGCTCCACTGCCAGATGCCGGCATTATAGCCGGGCGCTCGGGCACCGGCATAGCGCACGATATTATGTTCGATCAGGGCGCCGTCGGTGCCGCGCGGAACGATGCCGTCGCCGCCAATATCCTCGACCAGATTGTCGCGGATCACGATCTTTTCGCTCGGGAACCAGTCCTTGGCGCTGATCCGGTCGGCGATGCCGGCAATGCCGGACCGGTCGACCTTCCAGACGATATTGCGTTCAATCACCAGATCCTGAAAGCGGGTCGGCAGCTTCTTGCCGGTCGCACTGAAGACGATGCCGCCATTATCCTTGCGATCATTCACGCCGCGCACGTCGTGGATATACATGTCGCTGATGCGGATGCCGCGCGTCACGCCCCGGTCGATCGCCGAGACCAGCACGCCGAAACGCTGGGCCGGGGCGGGATTGTCGTTGGTGACTTCCAGCCCGCTGACGCTGACATATTCGGCGTTGATGACGCCCACGCCATGGGGCGAGACGCCGCCGGCGTCGATGCGCGGCCGTGCGCCGGTGCCGAAGGCGGCAACGCTGATCGGCGCGCCGGAGCGGCCCGAGCGGGTGATGGTAAGCGGCTCCTGCCAACGCGATCCGGCCATCAGCAGCACCTGATCGCCGGGCATCAGCGGATAGTCGCGCACCCGCGCCAGGCTGCGCCAGGGCTGGTCGGCAGTGGTGCCGGCGGCGCGATCATTGCCGGTGGCGCTGTTGACATAATAGGTCGTCGCCTGCGCCGCGGATGTCGCACCCGCGGTCAGGACCAGGAAAGGCAGGAAGATTGTCAGCGCCCGGCCATGCCGGCTTTTACCCATGATCATATTGCGCGCCATTCTATCGGTCGCGCGCTGAATGCAAGGTGAAGTCGCCTCAGCCTGGCGTGCGGCAGGCCTGGCGCAGGTCGATTTCGGGTGCCGGCGCGCTATCGGCGGGGAGAGCGATGCCCTGTGCCTGCGCCACCCGTTCGATGATGCCACCGCCGCCCGGCAGGACTTCCGCCTGGGCATAGGCCGGGTCAGCCTCCGCCTTTGCCAGCGGAATATAGCGCGCGCCGGCAGCGTCGAGCCGGGCCATGACATCGGACAGGGTGTCGGCGGTCCAGGCGCCGACATGGAGCAGCAGCACATGCGGGATCGGGCGGCCATGGACGCGCTGGGCATTGGCCTTTGCCCGCGCGATCGCCTGATCGACCACCGCCAGATAGTCGCGCTTCATCGCCGCGATCATGCGATCGTCCCCCTGCGCGCGGCAGCGGGCATAGGCGTCGCTATAATCCCAGTCCTCGAAAGCCAGGCTGACGCTGGCGATGCGATAGCCGCGCTGCTTCAGGAAGGCGGCGGCGCCGTCATGGCGGGTCACGTCCTTGCCGCTCGACAGGTTGGGGAAGCGCAGCCAGTGCCAGTCCCCTTTCCCCATATGCCGTTCCAGCGCCGGCTCGCCCGCGATCACATCCGCCTGCCAGGCGTCGAGCGAGGACGCGCCGTCGAGATTCAAATGGCTGTAGCTGTGGTTGGCGAGCGGATAGCCGGCCTGGCGCCAGAGCGTCAGCACCGCGTCCGACGCCGGATCGTCCGCCAGGCCGCGCGCATTGACGAAGCCATAGGCCTGCGCGACATGATGCGCCTTCAGCGTCGCCAGGAAGCGGCGGGCGATGTCGGCGCGGGTGGTGCCGGGCGGCAACTGGCCATGGGCGGGCAGATCATCGACCGTGATCGCGACATCGAACCGGGGCGGATCGCCCGCCTGCGCCGCCGCTGCGCTGCCCAGCAGCAGGCAAAGGGCCATGGCCCGCTTCATCATTCCTGCCTCTCCCGCTGAATGTCCGCAGCGGTCCTAGCCCGGCCGCGCGGATCATTCGAGCAGTTTCAGCACATCCTGTTGCCGGGCATTGGCCTGGGCCAGCATCGCCGTTGCCGCCTGCGACAGGATCTGGCTCTTGGCGAGGGCGGTGGATTCGGTGGAAAAGTCCGCATCCTCGATCCGCGAGCGGGCGTCGGTGAGGTTGACGATATTGGTGTCGAGCTGGCTGGAGATGGATTCCAGCCGGCTCTGCGCCGCGCCCAGATTGACGCGGGCGGTCGATATCTGCGCCAGCGCCGCGTCGATCACCGCCAGCCCCTGCTGCGCGGTCACGCCGATCTGGGCGTAGGATTTATAATCGGAATCGGTGAAGGCGACATAGCCTTCCGGGTCCATCCAGCCGGTGCTGCCGACATCATTGGTGCGGTAGACGGCGGCCACATCAACATCATAGTCCAGGGTCAGATCGATATTGCTGATCCCCACGAAGCGCATCGTGCCGTTCACAGCAAGGTCGGTGCCCAGCAGGGCGAAATCGTCGCCATTGCTGCGCAGGGTCGGCAGGATGATGGCGACATTGTCGGTCGCATTGGCACCGGCCTGGACATTGATGACGGTGCTGCCAGCGCTGTGCATGAGTTCATCGCGATAATACCCATAGCCGCTGTAATCGAGCAAATCGCCATCCGCATTATAGTCGCGGGCCGCCGTCCCTTGCGCCGTGTTCGAAAACAGGTTCACGCCGTTGAACTCGCTATTCTGCAGCAGCGCGTTGATATGGGCGACGGTCTGGTCCAGCTCGGTCTGGAGTGCGGCGCGATCCTCCGGCCGGTTGACGCCATTGGCCGCCTGCAACGTCAGTTCGCGCATGCGCTGCAGGCTATTCTGGACCTCGCCCAATATGCCTTCGGCCGTCTGGGTCAGCGATATGGCGTCGGCCGCGTTGCGCTTGGCCACTTCCATGCCGCGCAGCTGGCTGGTCATGGTCTGGGCGATGGCCATGCCGGCCGCATCATCCTTGGCCGAATTGATCCGCTTGCCCGTCGACAATTTCTCGCTTGCCTGGCCCTGGGCCTTGGTGGCCGCCTCGATCGCCCGCTGCGCGCGCAGCGCCGCGCTGTTGGTTCCGATCACGCTCATGGGATGTCCTCCATCCATGCCAGGCAGGAAGATGCCGGCGTCTGTGGGGCCGGGCGACGCGGGTCGCAGTGCGCCGCCCGGCAACCGAAAGGCGTTGCCCCCAAACGGTCCGGCCCGTGATGGCGAAGCGGCGGTCGCCGGCCTATCCGGTTAATTCCCGGATAAGATTGAAACGGCAGGGAATTTCCCGGCTTGGCAGGCGGGTGATCCGGGCTAGGACAGGGCCATGGCCACCCTGTCCCCCACAAGCGCCCGGCTGCGCCCTTTCCGCCTGGAGGCGCGCGCCATCGACTGGCGGCTGGTGGCGCTGCTGCTGGCCTATCCCTTTGCGTTCAAGCTGGCGCATATGGCGGCCAGCCCGTGGGGCGGCGCGCATTTCTTCAGCCTCTGGTATCCCGCTGCCGGCGTGCGGCTGGCGCTGCTATGGCGGATCGGCGCGCGCTACACGCCGGTCCTGATCGTCGAGGAATGCGTGATCCAGTTGCTGACCGGCACGATCGTGTCGGACGGCCCCGAATTTCTCAACCAGCTGGGCGGGGTCGCGCGCGCGCCCGCCGCCTATGGCCTGATGATCGCGCTGGTGCGCTTCATCGAACGACGCAGCCGGTCGGAACTGGCGATCGCGCCGATGCCCTTCGGCCTGGCCGCGGTGCTGGCGCCGACGCTGGTGTCCTTCACCGCGGGCTTCTGGGAATGGCTGTGGCCCGGCGTGTCGGGCACCCTGCCCAGCCAGCCGATCGCCACCACCATCGCCGCCTTCCTGGTCGGCGACCTGCTGGGCGTGCTGCTGGTCGCGCCGCCCCTGCTGTGGATCGGCACGCGCAACGAAGAGGCGCGGCGGCTGATGCAGATCGGGCGCGGGCGCGCGGTCGAGGCGGCCGCCGTCTTCGTCTTTGCCTGGCTGCTCGCCTGGGGGCTGGCGCGGGTCGAACCCCAGATCGCGGTCACGCCAGTGCTGATCGGCGCGATCTGGGTGGGGCTGCGCTGCGGCCGGCTGGGCGCGTGGATCGCGATCATCCTGTCGGCCGCGATCATCCTGCCCTGGTCGGCACCATTGTCGGCCAGCGCCACCCGCTTCGCGCTGCACATGGGCCTCGCCGCCATGGCGATCGCCACCTATCTCGCCGGCAGCTTTGCCGAGGCGCAGATTCGCGCCCGCGAGGATATCGCCCGGCGCGACCGCATCCTGTTCCAGGCCGAACGGCTGAAGACGCTGCGCGCCATGTCGGTGGCGATCATCCACGAGATCAGCCAGCCGCTGTCGACGCTGGCGATCGAGACCCGGCATCTGTCCGCCCTGTCGCGCGATCCGCAGCCCGACCCGGCGGAGATGCGGGAGAGCATCGAACTGGTCGATCGCAAGGCGGCTTTGCTGGCCGACATGGTGCGACGGCTGCGCAGCTTTGGCGGGCGCGCGGTCGATGAACCATCGCCGATCATCGTCGGCCAGATGCTGCGCGACTGCGCCGGCATGGTCGGCGGCGAGGCGCGCAGCCTGGGCTGCGCCATCAGCCTGCCGCCGATGGATGCACGCTTGCAGGTCACCGGGCATGAGATCGAACTGACCCAGATATTGCTCAACCTGCTGCGCAACGCGATGCTGGCGGCGCCCGGATCGACCATCGAGATCGCCGTGGAAAGCCGGGCCGATCAGGTGACGATCCATGTCGCCAACCCGGTCCCTTCCCCCACCCCCGACTATGGCGGCATGGGCATCGGCCTGCTGGTGGCGCGTGCCATCGCCGACGCCCATGGCGGCACGCTGACCCGCGACATCGCGCAGGGCCGCGCGCGCGCCAGCCTGTCGCTGCCCCGCACGGAGCCCAGCCATGACTGACCCGGCCGATCCCGCCATCATCCATGTGGTCGATGACGACCCTGATCTGGGCCGGGCGGTGGCGCGGCTGCTGGGGCGGCACGGCTATCGCACCCAGGCGTTCGACACGCCCCGCGCGATGCTGCGCGCCCAGGCCGACGAGCCGGCCCATTGCCTGGTCACCGACGTGATGATGGCGGACATGGACGGCTTTGCCTTTGCCGAGCGGATGCGGGCGCAGGATCCGGCGGTGGCGATCATCTTCATGACGGCCTGGCCGACCACCAGCAGCGCGGTGGATTCGGTGCGCCGCTATGGCGGGCTCGACTATCTGGAAAAGCCGATCGACGAGGGCCGGCTGCTGGCCGCCGTGGCGGAGGGCGCGCGCTGGAGCCGGCAGCGGCGCGGGGCGCTGGCCCGGCTGGCGCCGCTGACCCCGCGCGAGCGCGAGGTGCTGCACTGCCTGGCCCAGGGGATGAGCAACAAGATGGTCGCCGCCGCCCTGTCGCTCAGCCCCAAGACGATCGAGGATCATCGCGCCGCGATCGTCGCCAAGACCGGCGCCAGCAGTCCCGCTGCCCTGATCGCCCTGGTGCGGGAGGCGAGCGGCACCGACGGCTAGATTGTCTTGTTGTGCGCGGCGATGGTCGGGCTATCTAGACCGATGATCGATCCCCGCGCGCTTCGCACCTTCCTCGCCGTCTGCCGTGCCAACTCGATCAGCGGCGGCGCGCGGCTGCTCAACATCTCCCAGCCATCGGTGTCCAATGCGATCGCGCAACTGGAACAGTCGGTCGGCGCGGCCCTGTTCGCCCGGTCGCGCAGCGGCATCAGCCTGACGCCGGAGGGCGAAGTGCTGCTGCGCCGGGCGGAGGCGGTCGACAGCCTGATCAGCGGCGCGGAGGAGGAATTGCGGCTGGCGCGCGCGGGCGTGACCGGGCCGCTGCGCGTCGGCGGCACGCCGGGCGCCCTCGTCAGCCTGCTGCCCGACGCGGTGCGACGGCTGGAGGACAAGATGGGCCATTTCGCGCTGCATGCGGTAGAGCGGCCCGACCATGACCTGGCCGACATGCTGCACCGGGGCGAGATCGAGCTGGCCTTCGTCACCACGGGGCTGGAGGAACCGCCCGAGGGGATCGAGGAAATCACCTTCGCGCAGGATCCGTTCGCGCTGGTCGTGGGGCGCCGCAACGACCATCTGCCGGCCGAGGTGTCGCTGCGCGACATGATGGCCAAGCGCTGGGTGCTGCCGGAGGCGCGGGGCGCCTTTCGCCGGCAGATCGACGCGCTGTTCATGGCGGCGGGCGTGCCGGTGCCGCAGGATGTGATCCGGTGCGACTCCCTGCTGACGACCAAGGCGATGGTGCGGAACAGCAGCCGGCTCACCATCCTGCCGATGAAGGTGGCGGCGGCCGAATTGTCGATCGGCGTGCTGCGCGCGATCGCCATTCGCGAAGCGACCTTCCAGCGCAGCATCGGCATCCGCAAGCTGAAGGATGCGCGCCTGTCGCGGCTGGGCGAGGCGCTGCTGGACATCATGATCCATAGCTCCAAACTATGATGTTCCCAAAAATCATTATTATTCTTGCGTATAAATTCGGCGCATAAGGGCATTCAACAAGAGACTTCGGGAGAGCCCTCGTGCGGCAGCTGATCCGCAATATTGCGATTTTCGACGGGACCGGCAGTGCGCCCTTCCCCGGCGCGGTCCTGATCGAGGGCGATCGCATCGCCGACATTCTGCGCGACGAGGCGGCGATCGATGCGGCGCAGGCCGACATGGTGATCGACGGCCAGGGCGCGACGCTGATGCCCGGCATGGTCGACGCCCATACCCATCTGACCTGGGGCAGTTCGGTCGAGAAAATCTATCATCAGTTCATCCTGCCGCCCGAAGAGCTGAAGGTCGCCGCCTGGCGCAATGCCCGCGTGCTGCTCGACCATGGCTATACCAGCCTCTATTCGGCCGGCGCGCTGGGCGACCAGATTGAACCGGAACTGGCCCGCGCCATTGCGGCCGGCGAAACCCCCGGCCCGCGGCTGGTGCCCTCCACGCTGGAGCGTAGCCCGGAAGGCGAGGAAGGGGTCGAAACCGGCGATGTGTTCAACGGGCGGGGGCCCGAAGCAATGCGCGCCTTCGTCGCCTATTGCGCGGCGGAGGGCGTCAAGTCGCTCAAGCTGGTGATTTCGGGCGAGGATGCGCTCAAGCCCGGATCGTCGCAGGATATCCTCTACACTGACGCGGAAATGATCGCGGCCGGCGAGGCGGCGAAGGAGGCAGGCCTGTGGATCGCCACCCATGCCTATAGCCCGCGCGCCATCAATCTGGCGCTCGAAGCCGGCGCCCGCATCCTCTATCATTGTTCCTTCGCCGACGATGCGGCGGTCGACGCCATGGCGGCGAAGAAGGATGCCATCTTCTACGCCCCCGGTCCCGGCGTATCGGTCGCCGCGCTGGAGGCCAATCCGCCGCCCCATATCAATATGGCGTCGATGAAGGCGAGCGCAGCCGAGCGGCTGGAACTGGAAAAGACATTGGTGCCCAAATTGAAGGCGCGCGGCGTGCGTGTCCTGCCCGGCGGCGACTATGGTTTCCCCTTCAACCCGCATGGCCGCAACGCCCGCGACCTGGAACATTTCGTCACCTATTATGGCTTCACCCCGGCCGAGGCGCTGCACGCCGCCACCATGCTGGGCGGCGAGCTGATGGACCAGCCCGTCGGCCAGGTGAAGCCCGGCTATCTCGCCGACCTGCTGCTGGTCGAGGGTGATCCGACGACGGACGTCCGCCTGCTGCAGGATGCGGCCAATATCAAGATGATCATGCTGGGCGGGCGGATGCACAAATCCCCCGTGCCCGAGCCCCTGACGGTCTGACCGGAAAGACGCTTTCATGTTCGACGTTGCGATCATCGGCTGCGGGCCGGTGGGGGCCTTTGCGGCCAATTTACTTGGGAAGGCGGGTGTCTCGGTCCTGGTGATCGAGCGCGAGGCCAACCCCTATCCCCTGCCCCGTGCGGTCCATCTGGACCATGAGATGATGCGCCTGTTCCAGTCGGCCGGCGTCATCGACCGGGTCGCGCCGGACATGCGCGATACCGAAGGCCATCTGCATGTCGGCGCCGATCATGGCGTGATCCGCTACATGGGCACGGTCGGCCGTCCCCGCCCCTATAGCTGGTCCAACGACTATTTCTTCTACCAGCCCGAACTGGAAGACCATCTGCGCGACGCGCTGGACGTCTATCCCAATGTCGAGCTGTCGCTCGGCACCGCGTTCGAGGCGCTGGCGCAGGATAAGGACGGCGTCACGCTGACGCTGCGGTCGCACGCCGGCGAGGAACAGGTCCGCGCCCGCTATGTCATCGCCTGCGACGGCGCCCGCAGCGCGGTGCGCAAGGCGCTCGACATCGGCCTTGATGATCTGGATTTCGAGGAACCCTGGCTGGTGGTCGATGCCGAGGTCGACGGCCCGGTCCGCTTCCCCGACCTGTGGGGCGTACCGGACGCCGCCGACCTGCAGAAATTGTCGGTGATGATGTGCGATCCCAAGCGCCCGGCCACCATCGTGCCGGGTCGTGGCAATCATCGTCGTTGGGAATTCATGCTGCTGCCCGGCGAAGATGACCAGGCGATGATGCAGCCCGATGCGGTGGCTGCGCTGGTCGCCCCCTATCTTGACAGCGTGCCGCACCAGGTGGTGCGCGCGGCTACCTATCGTTTCCATGGACTGATCGCCGAGCGGTGGCGGCAGGGCGGCGTCTTCCTGGCCGGCGATGCCGCGCACCAGACGCCGCCCTTTTTCGGCCAGGGCATGTGCCATGGCCTGCGCGACGCCGCGAACCTGGCCTGGAAGCTGGAACTGGTGCTGGCGGGCAAGGCGCCCGAGAGCCTGCTCGACAGCTATCAGCCCGAGCGCGATCCCCATGTCCGCGCCGTCATCTCCGCCGCCGTGGGCGCGGGCCGCTATATCTGCGTGCTCGACCCCGACGCCGCCGCCGCGCGCGACCATCAGTTGCGCGAAGCCGCCAAGGGCGCCCAGAGCGGCACCGCTGCCGACCTGATCCCCGCCATCGCCACCGGCATCATCGCCACCGGGACGCCGGGTGCGGGCGAACGCTTCATCCAGCCGCGCGTCGGCGATCGGCTGCTCGATGATGTGACCGGCGATGGCTGGCGCCTGTTCACCCGCCAGCCGGTTGTCGGCGGTGACGTGACCGTGATCGATGTCGCGGACCTGGGCGATGACGGCCATGTCGCCGACTGGCTCGACGCCCGTGGCGCCGAGGCGGTGCTGGTCCGCCCCGACCATTATGTCTTCGGCACTGGCGCCCCCGCAGAACTGATCGCCCGGCGCGACGCGCTGATCGCCGGCACCGCCCCGCAGGAGATCGCGGCATGACCCTCTCGCTCGCCCAGGCCCGCGCCATCATCGACGCCGCGCTTGCCAAGGCACGCGCCGATGGCGCCCAGCCGCTGGCCGTCATCATACTCGATACCGGTGCCCATCCGGTCGCCTTTGCCCGCGAAGATGGCGCCAGCCTGTTCCGTTTCGACATCGCGAAGGCCAAAGCCTCGGGCGCATTGGGGATGGGCGCGGATACGCGGGTGCTGGCCACCCGCGCCGCGTCCAACCCTGTCTTTTTCCAGAGCATCGCGGCGGCCACCGGCCAGATGGCCTTTTCGCCGGGCGGCGTGCTGATCCGTGATGCGGACGGCGGGCTGATCGGCGCGGTCGGCATCAGCGGCGACACCGGCGAGTGCGACGAAGCCTGCGCCATCGCCGGCATTCAGGTCGCCGGCCTCTTCCACGGAGACAGAAAATGAAGCTGCGCAGCATCGAACTGGCGCTGCCCCATGCGGGTGAGGCCGCCGCCTTCCTGACCGACATCTGGGGCATGGCCCCGGCAGCGCAAGAAGGCGAAACCCATTATCTGCGCGGATCGGGCAGCTATCCCTATCTCGTGGCGCTGACGGAATCGGCCGACGCCTATGTCCGCTCCACCACCTTTGTCTGCACCGCCGAGCGGCTGGAGCAGCTGAAGCGCAGCGTCACTGCCGCCGGCCTGCCCGCGACGCCGGTCATTTCGGAAGATCCGGGCGGTGGCCATGGCATCATCGTCGAACTGGCCGAGGGCGAATTGCTGCGCTTCCTGGTCGATGCCGAGGAGGTCGCGCCGATCGCGGGCGCCGACCTGCCGGTGAAGCTGACCCATGTTGTCTTCAACAGCGCCGATGCGGAGGCGACCGGCCATCTGGTCGAGGAGGCGCTGGGCTTCCGCGTGTCGGACCGGACCAAGGGCATGGTGTTCGTGCGCTGCAATGACTCGCACCATTCGACTGCCTTCGCCCGCGCCGGCTTTGCCAGCCTCAACCATATCGCGTTCGAAATGGCGGACATGGACGCGGTGATGCGCGGCATCGGCCGGTTGCGCGACCATGAAATGGTGCCCGCGTGGGGACCCGGCCGCCATGGTCCGGGTGCCAATGTCTTTGCCTATTTCATCGCCCCCTTTGGCCCGGTGATCGAATTTTCGACCGCCGTTGAAAAGGTGGCCGAGGATTATCAGCCCGGTGCGCCGGAGGACTGGACCTGGCCCGAGGGCCGGATCGACCAGTGGGGCATGTCCGACAAGGATTTCGCCGGCCTGCGCGCCGCCGAAGAGAAATTCCGCCACCGCCGCGACTGGGATGCCCGGCCGCTGGACCTGATCAACGAGGAACAAGCCTGATGCGCTATGTCAGTTTCCGCCGTCCCGACGGCACCCCCAGCTTCGGCCGGATCGAGGGCGAGACGATCGTCGAACTGGCGACCGATGCGGCACCCAGCCTGAAGGCCGCGCTGACCGACGGCAGCCTGTCGGGCCTGGCCGACGGCGCATCCTATGCCGCCGCCGATGTCGTGCTGCTGCCGGTGATCCCCGATCCCGCCAAGATCCTGTGCGTCGGCCTCAACTATGCCGAGCATGTCAAGGAAACCGGCCGCGAGCAGAAGGCGCATCCGGCGATCTTCGTGCGCTATGCCGACAGCCTGATCGCCGATGGCCAGCCGATGGTGAAGCCGGCCGTGACCGAGCGTTTCGACTATGAAGGCGAACTGGCGCTTGTGATCGGCAAGCCCGCGCACAAGGTCGCGGCCGCCGACGCCTGGGACTATGTCGCGGGCTATGCCGCCTTCAACGACGGCAGCGCGCGCGACTGGCAGCGCCACAATATCCAGTTCACGCCGGGCAAGACCTTTCCCGGCACCGGCGGCTTCGGCCCGGCGCTGGTGACGCCCGACGAGATTGACGATCTTGCCGCGCTGCGCGTCCAGACCCGCCTCAATGGCGAACTGGTGCAGGACCAGCCGGTC
Organism: Sphingobium sp. IP1; assembly: GCF_002708645.1. Classification (NCBI taxonomy): domain Bacteria; kingdom Pseudomonadati; phylum Pseudomonadota; class Alphaproteobacteria; order Sphingomonadales; family Sphingobiaceae; genus Sphingobium; species Sphingobium sp. IP1. Next base: position 81,414 of record NZ_NOIW01000001.1, on the reverse strand, counting down.
AGCGACATGATCTGGGATATCCCCACGGTCATCGAATATGTCACCGCCTTCACGCCATTAAGCCCCGGCGACGTGATCGCCACCGGCACGCCCGGCGGCGTCGGCGATAAGCGCACCCCGCCGCTCTACATGAAGGCCGGCGACAAGGTCGAAGTGACCATCGGCACCATCGGCACGCTCAGCAACCGCATCATCGACGAACAATAACAATCATCAACCCGCATACCGGGGGAGGACAGACCATGCGTAACATTCACATCACCATTGCGGCCCTCGCCAGCGCGAGCGCCATCGCGATCGCCGCGCCGGCCTTCGCACAGGACGCGACCGCGCCCGAACAGGCGGCACAACCGGCGGACAATTCGGACATCATCGTCACCGCCCAGCGCAAGGCGGAAAAGGTAACCGAGGTGCCGATCTCCATCACCGTGGCCAATGCCGCCCAGCTGGAACGGCAGCAGGTCAACACGATGAACGACCTCAACCGCATCGCGCCGAGCCTGGAAATCCAGCAGGCGCCGGGTCAGAATACCGGCGGCGGCGGGTCGATCCGCGGCATCGGCACCCAGACCTTCTCGGCCGGCGCCGTCGCCTCGGTCGGCGTGGTCGTCGACCAGGTGAGCCAGGGCAACGCCAATATCTCCGACCTGTTCGACGTCAGCCGGATCGAAGTGCTCAAGGGGCCGCAGGGCACGCTGTTCGGCCTCACCACATCGGCCGGCGTCATCAACATCACCACCAATGCGCCCGATCCGACCGGCTTTGCCGCCCGCGTCCGCACCGAATTGTCCGACGCCGGCACGCTGGGGTCGAAGTTCGGCAACCAGATCGTGCAGGGCATGGTCAACATCCCGCTGGCCACCAACGCCGCGATCCGCCTGTCGGGCGTCGCCAATTTCCGCCAGGGGCCGAACCGCAACGCCAGCACCGGCGACTATAATGATACCGATCGCTACGGCATTCGCGGCCGCTTCCTGTGGGAGCCGACCGATCGCCTGACCGTCAATGTCATCGGCGACTATACCAAGAGCCGGATCGAGAATGGCGGCGACTTCTTCACCTTCGTCAAGACCAGCGGTCCGGGCACGGCGCTGGGCGGCCTGTTGGCCGACACCACCGGTATCACCGCCCGGCTTGCCGGCTGCGGCGTGACGCCGGGCGAAGGCAATCGCGACTATTGCAGCGACGACAGCTATGTCGGCCATACCGAAAATTATGGCGGATCGCTGCAGGTCGATTATGAGGCCGATCCCTTCACCCTCACCTCCATCACCGCCTATCGCAAGTCGAACGAGACCGGCTATGGCGCGGCGACCAACGTGTTCCGCGGCGATCCGCTCGAATTGCAGGTCGCCAACGGCCCGACCAACCGCCGCCTGAGCCTCTTCACCCAGGAATTGCGCGTCAGCTCGCCCGCCGACCAGTTCCTGGAATATACCGCTGGCGTCTTCTATTCGAACCAGAAGCAGACTCGCGATCCCGAAACGCTGGCGGTATCGGTCGTGCCCTTCCCCGACCTCGTCATCCCGATCGTGCGCAACCCCGGCGCCGACATCGACATCCAGGATGAATCGCTCGCCGTATTCGGCCAGGGCACCTTCCACCTGTCGCCCGCGCTGCGGCTGATCGCCGGCGGCCGCTACACCACCGATCGCCTGTCGATGGACCGCTACGACTATTTCACCCCGGCCGATCCGTTCAGCCGCACCGTGCTGGACGTCCAGAAATTCTCCTGGCGCCTGGGCGCGCAATATGATCTGGCCAACGACACCATGGTCTATGCGACCGCCTCGCGCGGGTTCAAGGGCGGCCAGATCGCCATCCCCTCGGCGCCGGCCAAGCCCTTCGTCGTGCAGCCGGAAATCCCGACCGCCTATGAACTGGGCCTCAAGAGCACATTGTTCGGCGGCTGGGTCGCGGACCTCAATGTCTTCTACAGCAAGATCAAGAATTTCCAGGCGCAGCAGTGCACGGTGGACAGCACCGCAGTTATTTCCTGCGTCCAGACCAACATCAACGGCGTGAAGTCGCGCGGCGCGGAAATCAACTTCTTCGGCAAGGTCTTCGATGGCCTGTCGCTCAACACCGGCTTCATCTATGCCAAGGCGACCTATCCGGGCGGCTTCATCGGCACCGATGGCACCAATATCGGCGGCAGCCAGCTTGCCTATGCGCCCAAGTACAAGTTCACCCTGTCGGGCGAATATGAAGCGCCGGTCACGAGCCGCCTGCAGGGCTTCCTGGCGGCGGACACGGTGTGGAAGTCGAAGGTGCGCTACGAAGCCAATTCGAACGACGAAACCACCTTCCGTTCGCACTGGCTGGTCGGCGGCCGCATCGGCCTGCGCACCGATGACGATCGCTACAGCGTCGCGATCTTCGGTCGCAACCTGTTCAACGTGCATGAGCCTTCGCTGATGCAGAGCGACTTCCCCTACACCACCGACCAGGGCGAACAGAATATCGGCGCCATCTATGGGCCGCAGTCCTTCCGCCAGATCGGCATCAGCCTGGACGCGAAATTCTGATCCTCCTGGGGCGGGGCGCCGCTGGTGGCGTCCCGTCTTTTTTCCTAATCCTTCTGGCCAGAGGGGACATATGAAGCCGATCAGGGACGCCATCGTCGCACTGGGCACCGATCTGGGACCGGACATACTCGGCCAGTGCCGGGCGCTGTTCGATGCCGAGCAGGCAGCGCTGGCGGCGGCGGTGCCGGTGTCGCAGGCGGACATCTCCTATGGCCCGGATGCCCGCCACCGGCTCGACCTCTATGCCCCCAAGGACGATGCCCCCGCGCCCATTCTGGTCTTCGTCCATGGCGGCGGCTTCCTGAAAGGCGACAAGGGCAGCGCCGACGCCTGGCCCAATGCCAATGTCGGCCGGATGGCGGCTGAGGCCGGTTTCCTGGGCGTCGTCATCAATTATCGCCTTGCCCCCGACCATGGCTGGCCGGCGGGGGCCGAGGATGTCGCGGCGGTCGTCACCTGGCTCAAGGATCATGCCGCCGAGCATGGCGGTGCCCCCGATCGCATCGTCCTAATGGGCACGTCGGCCGGCGCCGTCCATGTCGCGGGCTATCTCAAGCTGGCGGGAAGCGATGCCGTGCGCGCCGCCGTGCTGCTGTCGGGTCTTTACGGCTATACCCCGCTCGATCCGCGCGACACGCTCTATTATGGCGATCCCGCGCTCTACCCGGAGCGCATGCCGCTGGAAGCCGTCGCCGCGACCGACCTGCCGCTGCTGATCGCCTGCGCCGAGTTCGACCCGCCCCGCTTCCAGGCCGAGTTCCTGAGCCTGTTGCAGGACCGGCTGGCGCGCCATGGCGCCATGCCGCGCGCCTTCATCCAGTCGGGCCATAATCATTATAGCATGGCCATGCATCTGGGCACCGCCGACCGGCGGCTGTTGCAAGAAATCTGCGCCTTCGTGCGCGAAACCACCGCCTGACAATTATAATAGGAGAGACGGAACATGCTGGATCGCCGCACCCTTCTGGCTACCGGCGCCGCGCTGATGGCCGCCCCCGCCATCGCCGCGCGCAAGAGCGCCAACCCCAATTTCCCCAAGGGCTTTTATTGGGGCGCGGCCACTGCGCCGCATCAGGTCGAGGGCAATAATATCGCCAGCGACCTGTGGTTCGTGGAGAATCAGCAGCCGACCGTCTTTGCCCAGCCTTCGGGCGACGCCTGCAACAGTTTCGCCCTGTGGGAAACCGACCTCGACCTCGTCAAGGCCATGGGCCTCAACGCCTATCGCTTCGGCATCGAATGGGCACGGATCGAGCCGGAAAAGGGCCTCTTCTCCCAGGCCATGCTCGATCATTACAAGGCGGTGATCGACGGCTGCCATGCGCGCGGCCTGGCCCCCATCGTCACCTTCAGCCATTTCACCGCGCCGCGCTGGTTCAGCGCGCAGGGCGGCTGGACCAACCCGGAAAGCGCGCAGCTTTTCGCCCGCTATTGCGACAAGGCGATGCGCGCGCTGGGCCAGGGCATCGCCAGCGCCATCACCCTCAACGAACCCAATATCCTGCTGCTCCTGAAGCCCATGCTGCCGCCGCAGGTTTGGGACATTCAGAAGCTGACGCTGGAAACCGCCGCCAAGCGGCTGGGCGTGCCCAAATATGTCTGCGCCAATGTCGCCGGCTTCGACGATCTGCCCGCGCTCCAGACCGGCCTCGAAGCCGCGCACAAGGCGGGCAAGGCGGCGATCAAGGCGGTGCGCGGCGACCTGCCGGTCGGTTTCTCGCTGGCGCTGATGGACGATCAGGCGGTCGGTGCCCATTCGGTGCGCGATGCCATGCGCAAGCAGCTCTACGGCAACTGGCTGGAGATTGCGAAGGGCGACGATTTCATCGGCGTCCAGAATTATGAGCGTGCCCTGTGGGGCGACAAGGGCCGCCTGCCCGCGCCCAAGGGATCGGCCGTCAACTGGTCCGGCACCGAAGTCTGGGCGCCCTCGCTCGGCGGCGCGGTGCGCTTCGCCCATGAAGCGACCGGCGTGCCCATCCTGGTGTCCGAACATGGCGTGGGCAGCGATGATGATGCGGTCCGCGCGAAGTTCATTCCCGAAGCGCTCGCCGGGCTCAAGGCCGCGATCGACGATGGCGTGCCGGTGCTGGGCTATTGCCACTGGTCGCTGCTCGACAATTTCGAGTGGATCTTCGGCTACAAGCCCAAATTCGGCCTGCACAGCGTCGATCCGGTGACCTTCGCCCGCACGCCCAAGCCCAGCGCCGCCGTCTATGGCGCGATCGCCCGCCGCAACGCGCTCTGACGGGAAGGATCGCCATGAAGCGCCTTGTCCTGCTGCCGCTGCTGCTGGCCTCGCCCGGCATCGCCCAGATGCCGACGCCCGTGCCGGCGCAGGCTCCGGCCGAACCCGATGCCATCCCGCTCTATCCCGATCTCAAGGCGCCCAAGGGATCGGCCGAAAATTGGGTGCGCTTCGGCGACGACCTCGCCGTGCGCAACGTCACCGTGCCGACCATCACCCCGGTCCTGCCCGATCCGGCGAAGGCCACCGGCGCGGCGGTGATCGTCGCGCCCGGCGGCGCCTTCATGCTGCTGGCGATGGACCATGAGGGCTGGAATGTCGCGCGCTGGCTGGCCGATCATGGCGTCGCCGCCTTCGTCCTCAAATATCGGCTGAACCAGACCCCGGCCGACACGGCCGAGGCATCGGCTTATATGGGCAAGCGCATGGCGGAATCGCTCAGCGATCCCAACGTCCCGCCAACGATCAGCGAACCGCGCGCCACGCTGGACGCGCTCGCCGCGCTGAAGCGGGTGCGGGCGGGCGCCGGCCAATGGGGCATCGATCCCCAGAGGGTCGGCATGATCGGCTTTTCCGCCGGCGCGATGACCGTGATGAACGCCACACTGGAGGGCAAGGGCGCGGATCGCCCGTCCTTCATCGGCTATGTCTATGGCCCGATGCTGGCGCGCAATGTCCCCGCCGACGCGCCGCCGATGTTCGCGGCGATCGCCAATGACGACAGCCTGTTCCCCAATCCCTCCTATGCGCTGGTGGAAAGCTGGCGCCGGGCCCATGTGCCGGTCGAACTGCACGCCTATGAACGCGGCGACCATGGCTTCGGCATGGGCAAGCCGGGCACCACGACCATCGGCCTGCTGCCGCAATTTCTGAGCTGGATGGACATGCGCGGCCTGCTCACGAAGGCGGGACAATGACCGGCGCCGTCTCGATCCGGCGGGAAGCAGCGATCAGCGTCGGTATCAATGGCGCGCTGAGCCTGGCCTTCTTCCTTGCCCTGTTCGGCACCCAGCCGCGTCTGCTGGCCTGGACCGCGCCGGATCGGCTGGCGCTCGATTTCGTGCCGCAGAGCATTGCCGTTGCGCTGATGAGCGCGCTCGTTCCGGCGCTGATCGCGCGCAAACGGGTGGGTGGCGCCCTGCGGCCGATCCTGCTGCGCGCCGCCGGCTTTGCTCTCGCCGGTGCCGCGCTGGGCGGGCTGCTGTCGCTCGCGACCGGTGGCCTGCCGCCGATCGGCTGGGGCGCCGCGCTGGCCATCAAGATCGCCTATGGCGGCGCGCTCGGTGCGCTGGTCGCCAGCCTGGCGCTGCGGCGGATGCTCTCGTCCGCCCCAATCATCTAAATGAGGATCGCCCCGATGACCTTCCGTTACCTGCGTCTCGCCATGCTGCTGGCCGGCACCGTGCTCGCCATGCCGGCCCAGGCCGACGATCTGGCCGACGGCTTCAACAATCCGCCCCAGTCGGCCCGGCCGCGCGTGTGGTGGCATTGGCTGAACGGCAATGTGACCAAGGACGGGATCGACAAGGATCTCGACTGGCTGGCGCGCATCGGCATTGGCGGGGTGCAGAATTTCGACGCCAATCTGCAGACGCCGCAGATCGTCAAGGAACGGCTGGTCTATATGACCGACGGCTGGAAGGACGCCTTCCGCCACGCCGTCCAGACCGCCGATGCCAAGGGGCTGGAATTCGCCATCGCCGCCTCGCCGGGCTGGAGCGAGACCGGCGGCCCCTGGGTCAAGCCGCAGGATGCGATGAAGAAGCTGGTCTGGGCGCAGACGGAGGTCGAGGGCGGGCAGCGGGTCAAGGGCGCCCTGCCCGCCCCGTCCAATGTGACCGGCGCGTTCCAGAGCGCGAAGTTCAGCGATCCGCTGGCGGGCGACGCTGAGATACCGGACCAGCCGCGCGCCTATGGCGAGGCACGGGTGCTGGCCTATCCGATTGCAGCGGCGCCCTTGCCGACGCCGCGCATCCTCGACGCCAATGGCCAGCCGATCGCGGGCGCCGCCGCACTGGGCGACAGCGATCTGGAAAGCGTGGCGCAGATGGCCAAGGGCGATGCGGCGCATCCCGGCACGCTGATCCTCGATTATGGCAAGCCCGTCACAGTGCGATCGGCCAGCCTGTTCGTGCCCCATGCCCGGCCGCCCTTCGGTGACCCCGCCTATCGCCCGACGATCGAGGCGGAGACGGCGCAGGGCTGGCAGCCGCTCGGCCGCTTCTCGCTGACCGAAGTCGCCTCCACCACCAGCTTTGCGCCGGTCACGGCGCAGCGCTTCCGACTGGTCCTGTCGCCCAATGACGCCGCCAAGTCGCCGGGCCTGGGCGATGGCGCGCCCGGCGCGGTGATGATCGACGTGTTCGGCCGTCCGGCCAGCCCGACGCTGGGCATTGGCGACCTGCGCCTGTCGGCCGAGGCGCGGATCGACCAGTTTGAAGCGAAGGCCGGCTATGCCATCGCATCCGATTATAACCGTTTGGATATGGGTCCGGCCGATGCCCCGGCGATCGATCCGGCCAGGGTCATCGACCTGACCGACCGGCTGCGCCCCGACGGCACGCTCGACTGGACCGCGCCCAGGGGCACGCGCTGGCGCATCGTCCGCATGGGCTGGTCGCTGACCGGCAAGACCAACCATCCCGCCACGCCCGAAGCCACCGGGCTGGAGGTCGACAAATATGATGCGGCCGCCGTGCGCCGCTATCTCGAAACCTATCTCGCCATGTATCGCGATGCGGTCGGCGCCGACTGGATCGGCAGGAAGGGCATCAGCGCGCTGCTGACCGACAGTATCGAGGTGGGCGCGTCCAACTGGACGCCGCGCATGGTGGAGGAGTTCAAGGCGCGGCGCGGCTATGATCCCGTCCCCTTCCTGCCGACCCTGACCGGCGCGGTGGTGGGATCGGCCGCGCGCAGCGACGCCTTCCTGCATGATTATCGCCAGACCCTGGCCGATCTGCTGGCCGACGCCCATTATGGCACGGTGGCGCAGGTCGCGCATGAGCATGGCCTGACCGTCTATGGCGAGGCGCTGGAAAATGGCCGGCCAGTGCTGGGCGACGACCTGGCCATGCGCGCGCATACCGATGTGCCGATGGCGGCGATGTGGACCTTCAATCGCGGCAGCGCGCCGCGCCCGACGCTGATCGGCGACATGAAGGGCGCGGCGTCGGTTGCCCATATCTATGGCCAGAATATCGTGTCGGCCGAAAGCATGACGTCGGCCTTCGCGCCCTGGGCCTTTGCCCCGGCGGACCTCAAGCGCGTGATCGACCTGGAATTCGTGTCCGGCGTCAACCGGCCGATCGTCCACACCTCCGTCCACCAGCCGGTGGATGACAAGGTGCCCGGCCTCAGCCTCATGATCTTCGGCCAATATTTCAACCGCCACGAAAGCTGGGCCAATATGGCCAAGCCCTGGGTCGACTATATGGCGCGCACCGGCTTCCTGTTGCAGCAGGGCCGCGACCATGCCGACATCGCCTATTTCTATGGCGAGGATGCGCCGATCACCGCGCTGTTCGAACATGGCGTGCCGGCCGACCTGCCCAAATCCTATGCCTATGACTTCGTGAATGCCGAGATTCTGGCGACCAGGGCGTCGGTGCAGGATGGCGACCTGATCGCCGGCAAGGCGCGCTACAAGGCGCTCTATCTGGGCGGATCGAGCAAGGTGATGACGCTTGCCACGCTGCAGCGCATCGCCGCGCTGGTCGAGGCTGGCGCTACCCTGATCGGCACCGCGCCCGAACGCGCGCCCGGCCTGCAGGATGATCCCGCCGCCTTCCGCGCGCTGGTGGCGAAGCTGTGGAGCGGCCAACCTGTCGGCAAGGGCAAGGTGATCGCCAGCGCCGATGTCGACACCGCGCTTGCCGGCACGGGCACCGGCGCCGATTTCCGCGTGACCGGCAGCGGCGATGCCGGTGCCTATCGCTTCCTCCACCGCGCCCTGCCCGATGGCGACCTTTATTATGTGACCAATGGCAAGGCGCAGGCCGAGCATATCGAAGCGCGCTTCCGCGTCACCGGCCGCCAGCCGGAAATCTGGCGTGCGATCGACGGCAGCGCCGCGCCGCTATCCTATAGGACCGAGGGCAGTGACACGGTCGTCCCGCTCGATGTCGGGCCGGAGGATGCCTTCTTCATCCTGTTCCGCAAGCCGGCGCAGGCGCCCAGCCGGACGATCGCGCCGGCGGCGGTGAAGCCGGTCGCCACCCTGTCGCAGCCCTGGACCGTGCGCTTCCAGCCGGGTCGCGGCGCGCCAGCCGAGATTGCGATGCCGACGCTGACGGCGCTCGACAAGAGCAGCGATCCGGGCGTGCGCTATTTCTCGGGCGAGGCGACCTATGCCAGCAGCTTTGCCCTGCCCAAGGGCGCCAGGCCCGGCGCGCCGCTGTGGATTGATCTGGGCAAGGTCGGCGATGTCGCGGAAGTGCGGGTCAATGGCCAGGTCGCGGGCACAAGCTGGTTCGCGCCCTATCGACTGGACGTCGGCAAGCTGGTGAAGCCCGGCAGCAACGCGATCGAGGTGAAGGTCGCGAACCTGTGGGTCAATCGCCTGATCGGCGACCAGCAGCCCGGCGCACAGAAGATCACCTTCACCGCCGCCCCCACCTATCGCCCCGATGCGCCGCTGCGTCCGTCGGGCCTGATCGGGCCGGTTACGCTGTCGGCGGAACAATAAGCAGGGGTCGCGCGGATGCTCGCTTGAACGCGGGAAAGTCGCCGCCTATCAGGCGGTCATCATGACCGACGATCAGCAGAGCATCCGCGCCATCCTCGACCGGCTGCGCGCGCCGGCGGGCAATCCCGTGGCCCGCGCCCGCTGGCTGGTGGAACGGCAGGTGCCCGAAGCGCGGCGCGGCCCCGGCTGGGACCGGCACTGGCGCGAGCTGGAAGCCTATCTGGACAGCCCGGTCAGCTGGTCGGGCAATCGCGATGCGGACGGGATCGAAGGGTGGGACGATGACGTCTGACCGGCTGATCGACATGATGATCGCGCGGCTGGTGATCGCCCATGGCAAGAGCAAGCATCATTGGCGCAAGGCGATCGGTCCGGTCCGAATCTATAGCCGCGCCACCCATCCCCATTGCAACTGGGCCTTCACGCCGAGCGGCACGGCGGGCGAGATATCGGTAATCGAGACACTGCTCGACGATCTGCACCTGCGCCATCCGCTGATCGATCGCTAACAACAAAGGGCGCGGACGGCCTGTCGCCATCCACGCCCCCTTGCGCCCCCGAAGGGATCGGAATCAGCCGGCGAGCTGCGTTTCCAGTTCGCCCAGCACGCGATAGCAGTCGAACACCTTGGCGACCGAGCTGTTGGGTTCGCGCCCCTCGCGGATCGCGCTGATGAACTCACGGTCCTGCAACTCGATGCCATTGTTCGAGATGGCGACGCCGGCAAGGTCGATCGGCTCTTCCTTGCCGTTCACCAGATCGTCGTAGCGCGCGATATAGGTGTCGGTATCGCCGATATAGCGGAAGAAGGTGCCAAGCGGCCCGTCATTGTTGAAGCTCAGCGACAGGGTGCAGATGGCGCCGGTCTCGCTCTTCAATTGGATCGACATGTCCATGGCGATGCCCAGTTCCGGATGAATCGGCCCCTGCATCGCGTGAGCGGCGACGATCTTGCCCGCCTGATAGGCGAACAGGTCGACCGTATGCGCGGCATGATGCCACAGAAGATGGTCGGTCCACGACCGCGGCTCGCCCTTGGCATTGATGTTCTTGCGGCGGAAGAAATAGGTCTGCACGTCCATCTGCTGGACGTTGAATTCGCCCGCCTGGATGCGGTTGTGGACGAACTGGTGCGACGGGTTGAAGCGGCGGGTATGGCCGACCATGCAGACAAGGCCGGTTTCCTGCTGCTTGGCGAGCACCGCCTGCGCATCGGCCCAGCTGTCGGCGAGCGGGATTTCCACCTCGACATGCTTGCCCGCATTCATGCAGGCGATCGCCTGTTCCGCGTGCATCTGGGTCGGCGTACACAGGATCACCGCGTCGACATCGTCGCGCGCCAGCGTCTCGTTGAGGTCGGTGGTCACATGGCCGATGCCATATTTCTCGGCGACCTTCTTCGTCGCCTCCAGTTCGCGGCCGATGATCGAGGTGACGGTGACGCCGTCGATATTCTTGAGGCCATCAAGATGCTTTTCGCCAAAGGCGCCGGCACCGGCGAGGGCAATACGCATGGAATTTTCTCCATCTAAAGCCCCTCCCTGGAAGGGAGGGTTGAATAGAGACACCTGTCTCTATTCAAGGGTGGGTGCCTCCGAAGGAGGCTCGCTACGCTCGCACCCACCCCCGGCCCCTCCCTGGAAGGGAGGGGACGCAGGAGTGCGAACCGAAATTCAGTCCGTCGGTTCGAGCACCAGGTGCCCGACCGCGGTGTTGGAAGCGGGAACATGATAATGGCGGTGCAACGGCCGGACCTTGTCGCCCAGCGCCCCGCGCATGATCAGCCACATGACCATCTCGATCCCTTCGGACCCGGTCTCGCGCAGATATTCGATATGCTCGATCGCACGCAGCGCCTCGCCATCGTCGCTCTGGCTCATCAGGTCGAGGAAGCGGTTATCCCACTCGGCATTGATGAGACCGGCACGCGGGCCCTGAAGCTGGTGGCTCATGCCGCCCGTGCCCCAGATCTGCACGTTGAGATCCTCGGGGAAGCTTTCGACCGCGCGGGCGATCGCCTCGCCCAGCCGCCAGCAGCGATTGCCCGACGGCGGCGGATAGGTGACGACATTGACCGCGACCGGGATCACCCGGCACGGCCAGGCGTCGGGCTGGCCGAACATCAGGCTCAACGGCACGGTCAGGCCATGGTCGACATCCATCTCGTTGATGATGGTCATGTCGAATTCGTCGAGGATCAGGCTCTGGGCGATGTGCCAGGCGAGGTCCGGCTCGCCGATCACGTCGGGCACCGGGCGCGGCCCCCAGCCCTCGTCGGCCGGCTTGTAGCGTTCGCCACAGCCGATCGCGAAGGTCGGGATGATCTTCATGTCGAAGGCGGAGGCATGGTCATTATAGACCAGGATCACGACATCGGGCTTTTCCTGCGCGATCCATTGCCGCGACCAGTCATAACCGGCGAACAAGGGCTGCCAGTAAGGTTCGGCGGTCTTCTTGAGGTCCATGGCAGCGCCGATGGCGGGCACATGGCTGGTGGCGACGCCGGCAGTGATGCGGGCCATCAGCGTTTCTCCTTGATGGAGCGGACGCCCTGAGGCGAGCGGCCGCCGGCGATCATCATCGCCTGATAATCTTCCGGGCTCATCCCGGTCATGGTGCCGACCGCCTGCAGGAAGCTGAGGCCGTCGGTCGAGAAGACCTTGGCGAGGAAATAGATGTTCCCGCCCAGGTCCAGGCAGCGATTATAGTCGCGGTCGAGGATCGCCTGCTTCTGCGCCTCGGTCATCGGCCATTCGTCGATATAGGCGCGCTCGCCGGCCAGCCAGCGGACGCGGTTTTCCGCCTTCATCAGGCTCATCGCGAACTGGTTCATCCAATAGCCCTGACGCGCCCGCGCCGCCGTATAGACGCGGGTGCCGGGGATATCGTCGAACTCGGCGAGATATTCGTGGATATCGATGCTCATCTCATCCTCTCTTGGCATCCATCCCCCGGCCCTTCCTTCCAACAAAGAACCGGGGGATGAACGCGCCCCTCCGCGGGGATAGGGTTACAGGCTGCGGTTACAGGCCGCGCGCCTTCAATTGTGCGTCGAGCCGGGGGAAGACCCGGCGGGCATTGCCCTCGAAGATCGCGGCACGCTCGCCCTCGCTGATGTGCAGCGCATCGACATAGCGCTTGGTATCGTCGAAATAATGGCCGGTGGTGGGATCGATGCCGCGTACCGCACCGACCATTTCCGACCCGAACAGGATATTCTTGTTGTCGATCACGTCGGCCAGCAGGTCGACGCCGGGCTGATGATAGACGCAGGTGTCGAAGAAGATGTTGTTCATCAGATGGGTCGACAGGTCGGGCTTCTTCAGCATGTCGGCCAGACCGCGATAACGGCCCCAATGATAGGGCACCGCGCCGCCGCCATGCGGGATGATGAACTTGAGGGTCGGGAAGTCCCTGAACAGGTCGCCCTCCAGCAGCTGCATGAAGGCGATGGTGTCGGCCGCGATATAATAGCCGCCGGTCGCATGCATCGCCGGATTGCAGCTGCCCGACACATGGATCATCGCCGGCACGTCCAGCTCGACCATCTTCTCGTAGAAGGGATACCAGTAACGGTCGGTCAGCGGCGGATGCTGGAAATGACCGCCGCCCGGATCGGGATTGAGGTTGCAGCCGATAAAGCCCATGTCGACGCAGCGTTCCAGCTCGGCAATGCTGTTGGCCATGTCCGCCTTGGGCGACTGGGGCAGCATGCACACGCCGACGAAGGTTTCGGGGAACAGGCCGACGACGCGCGCAATCAGGTCGTTGCAGCGCATCGCCCACTCCTTCGCCACCGCCGCGTCACCGACATGGGGGGCCATGGCCGAAGCGCGCGGCGAGAAGATGGTGAGGTCGGCGCCGCGTTCCTTGATCAGGCGCAACTGGTTCGCCTCGATCGTCTCGCGGATTTCGGCGTCGCTGATGTCGGGATAGGCGGGGGCAGGCACGCCTGCCTTGAACGCCGCCTTCTGCTCCTCGCGCCAGGCGTCATGCCCCTTGGGCAGCACGGTATAATGGCCGTGGCAGTCGATAATCATGGTCATGCCGCGTCGGCCTTTCCTGTCTGTTCTGCTCTTGCTTGGATGATGCTGTCGATCTTGGCGCCCAGCCCTTCGGGCGGCGCCTTGAGGCCGAGCGTGCCGATCGCCTGCTGGCGCTCGACCGTGCCGCGCGTCATCGCGGAACCGGTGCCAAGGCCATCGAGCGTCTTGACCACCTCCGCCATCTCGGCCGCGCGGCGCAGCCCGTGGACCATCATCCGGTCGAGATTATAGTCGGCGCGGATATCCCAGGGACGCGGCTTCTCGCTGGCGTCGAGCGATCCGATCACCTCGTCCAGCACGCCCGCCGCATCGGCCGCCAGCATGCATTCGGCGGTCAGCGCCTCCAGCCCCTTGACCATCACCGACCGGATCATCTTGATCGCCGACGCCCGGCCGACGGCCTCGCCGACGACGCGGATATTGGTGAAGCCCAGCCGGGCGAGCCCTGCCCGCGCCGCATCGGCATGGGCGCCGCTGACCAGCAACGGCACGTTCAGCCGGGCCGGATCGACCGGCGCCATGACCGCGACATCGACATAATGGCCACCGGCCGCCTCGATCGCGCGGGCCGCCGCCTGCTTGGTCTGGGGCGCGACGCTGTTGAGATCGCAATAAAGGACGCCGGGCGCGATATGAGCGGCGGCGGCCTGCGCCACGGCCAGCGCCTGGTCGGCGGTGACGAGCGACAGAATGAAGGTGACGGGCGCGACGGCATCGGCCAGCGTCGGCACGGCCCGGACGCCGGCCCTGGCACAGCGTGCCAGCATCGCATCGCGGGTGGCGCCGGCATCCGTCTGGATATCATAGACGCGGGCCGCGTCGATCCAGTCCCCCGCCATCGCAAAGGTGGCCCCTGCCTCGCCAAATCCGATCAGACCGATTTCCTGCTCCATGGCGGGTTGGATGACGGATCATGTCTGATGCCGCCAATCGAATCCGCTGGACCAGTATAAGATTTTACGAATTCATATGTGCCGCAGCCTGATCGATCGCGGCCATGAACTGCTGCTGCAACCGGGTCGGGCGCCAGTCGGCCCGCGTCGTGAGGCCGATGGTCCGGCTGATCGCACCGGGTGCCGGACCGATATCGATCAGCAGCCCCGCCTCCAGCTCCAGCGCCAGTTGATCGTGCGACAGCAAGGTCAGATACTCGCCGCCGACCAGCAATTGCCGGATCGTCATCACCGATCCGCATTCGATCGGCACCGCCGGCAGATCGCCGCCGAGCGCCGCAAACATCGCCTGCCACAATTGCCGCAGCGGCGTTCCCTCCGGCGGCAATATCCAGGGATAGCGGCGCAGCGCATCGGCGTCCCAGCCCGCCGCCAGCGCATGGCCGCGCCGCGCCAGGATGGTCGGTCGATCCTCGAACAGGGGCCGCTGCGCCAGGTCCAGCGCCATGGCGGGATCGCGCAGCGCACCGACCATCATGTCGATTTCGCCATCGCGCAGCGGGCCGACCAGTTCGGCATGCGATCCTTCATGCACGCTGATGTCAACCAGCGGGAAATCGGTGCGGAACCGGGCGATCGCATCCGGGATCAGGCGCGCGCGCGACAGCGGCATGGCGCCAACCAGGATGCGCCCGCCCTCCTGCCCGCGCAGGTCGGCCAGATCCTCCAGCCCCTGCCGCAATTCCGCCAGCGCCAGCCGCAGCCGCTGCGCCAGCACCGTCCCGGCCCTGGTCAGCATCACGCCGCGCCCGCGCCGGTCGACCAGCCTTTGCCCCAGCGCCAGCCCCAGATCGCCGACCGCGCGATGCAGCGAGGGTTCGGCCACGCCGGTTGCCACCGCCGCCGCGGCATAGCTGCCGCCGCGCGCCAGCGCGACGAAGGCGCGCACCTGCGCCGCCGTCACCCGATTGCTGCCGATTAGCCGCAGCGCCGCATCGATCCGCGGTTTCAGCCGCTCCGCCGGCTCCAGCGCGATCATGCCGCCGGGCTGGCGCGCGAACAGTGGCAGGCCCAGTTGCGCCTCCAGCTTGGCGATCCCCTGGGTCACCGCCGGCTGGGTCAGGTTGACCGCGCGCGCCGCCAGGCTGACGCTGCCAAGCTCCACCACGGCCGCCATCGCGGCCAGATGTCGGATATTGAACTGGTCGGGGTTCATGTCCAACACTTAGCAAAAATTTATGCACTGGTTCCAGTTCGGATTTGAGCATCGCGCTGCACCTGTCCACATCGCTGTCAACTTATGCGCTAGGAGAAGGCTTGATGTCCGGCATTGTCGTCCAGAATATCGAACGGGCGGACCTCGCCGTCATCGATGGCCTCGCCAAGGCGGGCGTCGCCACCGTCCATGAAGCCCAGGGCCGCAAGGGCCTGCTCGCCCCCTATATGCGCCCCATCTATCCGGGCGCCCGCATCGCCGGCAGCGCGGTGACGATCTCCGCCCCGCCGGGCGACAACTGGATGGTCCATGTCGCGATCGAACAGCTGAAGGAAGGCGACATTTTACTGCTCGCCCCGACCAGCCCCTGCACCGACGGCTATTTCGGCGACCTGCTCGCCACCTCCGCCCAGGCACGCGGCTGCCGTGGCCTCATCATCGACGCGGGCGTCCGCGACGTGCGCGACCTCAAGCAAATGAACTTCCCGGTCTGGTCCAGGGCGGTCCACGCCCAGGGCACGATCAAGAGCACGCTGGGATCGGTCAATATCCCGGTCGTGTGCGCCAATGCGCTGGTCAATCCGGGCGACGTGATCATCGCCGACGATGATGGCGTGTGCATCGTGCCGCGCGCCGACGCCGCCGCCGTGCTGGAAAAAGCGCAGGCTCGCGAAGCCGCCGAGGAAGCCAAGCGCGTGCGCCTGGCCGCCGGCGAGCTGGGCCTCGACATCTATAATATGCGCCCGCGCCTGCAGGAAATGGGCCTCAAATATGTGTGACGCGCTTTCCCCCACCCCGTTCGGTTCGAGCCTGTCGAGAACCCTGCGCCCCGTTCTCGACAGGCTCGAACCGAACGGAGGCAGGGCATGACGTCGGCCAGAGTCATGTGGATGCGCGGCGGCACGTCCAAGGGCGGCTATTTCCTTTCGGAAGACCTGCCCGCCGACAGCGCCGCGCGCGACGCCTTCCTGCTGCGGGTCATGGGGTCGCCCGATCCGCGCCAGATCGATGGCATGGGCGGCGCCGATCCGCTGACCAGCAAGGTTGCGGTCGTCAGGAAATCCGATCGGGAGGGCGTCGATGTCGACTATCTCTTCCTCCAAGTCTTCGTCGATCAGGCGATCGTCAGCGATGCGCAGAATTGCGGCAATATCCTGGCCGGGATCGGCCCCTTCGCGATCGAGCGTGGCCTCGTCGCCGCGCAGGACGGCGAGACCCGCGTCGCCATCTTCATGGAAAATACCGGGCAGATCGCGATCGCCACGGTGCAGACGCCCGGCGGCAAGGTCCGCTATGATGGCGAGGCCAGGATCGACGGCGTGCCCGGCAGCGCCGCGCCGGTCCCGCTGGAATTTCGCGACACCGCCGGCTCCTCCTGCGGCGCGCTGCTGCCGACCGGCAATGCCTTTGACGAGGTGGAGGGCGTGCGCGTCACCCTGATCGACAATGGCATGCCCTGCGTCGTCATGAAGGCGCAGGATGTCGGCATCACCGGCTATGAGGACCGCGACACGCTGGATAAGGATGTTGCGCTCAAGGCCCGGATCGAGGCGATCCGCCTTGCCGTCGGCGAGCGGATGAACCTGGGCGACGTCAGGGAAAAGTCGGTACCCAAGATGATGCTGGTCGCCCCGCCCCGCGATGGCGGCGCGGTCACGGTGCGCAGTTTCATCCCGCATCGCGCCCATGCCTCGATCGGCGTGCTCGGCGCGGTCAGCGTCGCCACCGCCTGCCTGATCGAGGGATCGCCCGCGGCCGAAGTTGCCTCTATCCCGACGGGCAATCGCAAGACGCTGTCGGTCGAGCATCCCACCGGCGAGACGACCTGTGTCATGGAACTGGACGAGAGTGGCGCGGTGATCAGCGCCGCCATGCTGCGCACCGCGCGCAAGCTGATGGATGGAGAGATTTTCGCATGACCGCCCCTGAACCTGGCCGCATCATCAGCTGGCACGGCAATCCGTCCAAGCCGCTTTACACGCCGCCGGCCGGCGCGATCGACGCCCATTGCCATGTGTTCGGCCCGATGGCGCAATTTCCCTTCAGCGCGAAGGCGAAATATCTGCCCGAGGATGCCGGCCCGGACATGTTGTTCGCGCTGCGCGATCATCTGGGCTTCGCCCGCAACGTCATCGTCCAGGCAAGCTGCCACGGCACAGACAATGCCGCGACGC
This sequence comes from Sphingobium sp. IP1, assembly GCF_002708645.1. Classification (NCBI taxonomy): domain Bacteria; kingdom Pseudomonadati; phylum Pseudomonadota; class Alphaproteobacteria; order Sphingomonadales; family Sphingobiaceae; genus Sphingobium; species Sphingobium sp. IP1. The sequence goes on along the minus strand of NZ_NOIW01000001.1, from coordinate 63,622 downwards.
TGGACGCCATCGCCAGGTCGAACGGGAAGGCGCGCGGCGTTGCCGTGGTCGATCCGGCCATTTCGGAGGCCGATCTCGCTGCCCTGCATGAGGGCGGGATGCGCGGCATCCGCTTCAATTTCCTCAAGCGCCTGGTCGATGACGCGCCCAAGGACAAGTTCCTCGACGTGGCCAAGCGCCTGCCCAAGGGCTGGCATGTCGTCATCTATTTCGAGGCCGACATATTGGAGGAACTGCGCCCCTTCATGGACGCGATTCCGGTGCCGCTGGTGATCGATCATATGGGCCGCCCGGATGTGACCCAGGGGCCTGATGGCGCCGACATGAAGGCGTTCCGCGCCTTCCTCGACAGCCGTGACGACATCTGGTTCAAGGCGACCTGTCCGGATCGGCTCGATCCGACAGGTGATCCGTGGAACGCCTTTGCCGAAGCCGTTGCGCCGCTGGTCGCCGACTATCAGGACCGCGTGTTGTGGGGCACCGACTGGCCGCACCCGAACATGCAGGATGCGGTCCCCGATGACGGCCATCTGGTCGACATGATCCCGCGCATCGCCCCGACGGTGGAATTGCAGCGCAAGCTGCTGATCGACAACCCCATGCGGCTCTACTGGCCCGAGGAATTATAAGGCCACAGCCGGTTTCCAACCAGCGCACGGCCGCTCCGTCTGGGGCGGCCGGTTGCATTTGCGCAACATGCCTTTCGCAAATGCAAGTCAACAGAATTGCGAACGAATATCAATATCGCTATGGGCGCCCCATAAACGAGTCACGGGGGATCCCATATGAAGAAGTTCATCGCATTGAGCGGCGCGGCCCTGATCGCGCTGTGCCATGGCACCGCCTGGTCGGCAGAGGCGGCCGCTGCGGACGCCCCCCGCACCGACGAAGACAGCATCGTCGTCACCGCCGCGACCACCGGGTCCAAGACCGACACCGCGCTGGTCGAACTGCCCCAGCCGATCAAGGTGATCACGTCCGAACAATATCTGTCGCAGGGTGCGATCAGCATCAGCGACACGGTGAAATATGCCGCCGGCGTGCTGGCCAATCCCTATGGCCGCGATACCCGCGTCGATGGCTTCAATGTGCGTGGCCTGGACGCGCTGCAGTTCCGCGACGGCATGCGCGACATCTTCAGCTATTATGCATCGATCACCTCGGACCCCTATAATTTCTCGCGCGTGGAAATCCTGCGCGGCCCGGCATCGGTGCTGTTTGGCCAGGGATCGATCGGCGGCCTGGTCAACCTGGTCAGCAAGACGCCCGATTTCACCACCCGCGGCGAACTCAACCTCGTCTATGGCAGCTATGACCGCAAGGAAGCGATGGGCGACGTCAATGTCGCGCTCGCCGACAATCTGGCGGTGCGCTTCGTCGGCCGCGTCCGCGACGCCGACACCTATGTCGACCATGTCCCCGACGACCGCGTGATGTTCGCGCCCTCGATCCGCTGGCAGCCGACCCCGGATACCGACATCGTGCTGACCGGCCTCTATCAGGAGGATGATACCGGTTCGACGTCGCAGTTCCTGCCGATCGTCGGCACCTTCATGCCCAACAATGTCGCGGGCGAGCAGCTGGATCGCTACACCTTCGTCGGCAAGGCCGGCTGGGATCGCTATGATGGCCTGTCGCTGCAGGGTGGCGGCTCGATCACCCACCGCTTCTCCGACAATGTGAAGCTCAGCCTCAAGGCGCGCTATATCGACAGCGACCTCGAATATAACACCCATTATGCCGACAGCTATACCAACCCGCAGGATCCCTTCTCGGTCTATGGCACCGACGGGCGCACCATCGCGCTGACGGCCGACGCCAGCGACGCGCGGATGAACGTCTTTTCGACCGACAACAACGTCCAGTTCAATTTCAACACCGGCGCCAATATCGAGCACAAGCTGCTGGTCGGCATCGACTATAGCTGGAACAAGGTGTCCAAGCGTTATGCCGGCGGCTATGAACTGGTCGACCTTTACGACATCGATTATGATGCGCTGGCGACCTATGATCCGACTGGCCCCTTCACCAGCGACAGCCAGAAGCAGCTGGGCGTCTATGTCCAGGACCAGATCCGCTTCTATGACCGGGTATCGGTCGTGCTGGGCGCCCGCCGCGACCGCGTGACCGGTTCTTCGGGCCAGAAGGACAATGCCACCACCTTCCGCGCCGGCATCATCGGCGAAATCGGCGCCGGCATCTCGCCCTTCTTCAGCTACACCGAAAGCTTCCTGCCGGTCGCCGGCCGGATCGACAATGGCGATGGCAGCTATGGCGATGCCTACAAGCCGCAGACCGGCACCCAATATGAAGCCGGCGTGAAGTGACAGCCCGCCCCCAGCACCCTGGTCACCGCCACCGTGTTCAAGATCAAGGAGCGCAACCGCGTCCTCTATCTCGCAGCTGGCGGCACCGAGCAGTCGGGCGTGCTCAACACCAAGGGCTTCGAGATCGAGGCGAGCCACACCCTGCCCGGCAATTTCGAACTGCTGGCCAATTATGGCTATTCGAAGCTGAAGTCGGAAACCAACACCAGCCTCGACTATATGCCGCGCCACACCGCGTCGCTCTGGTCCACCAAGACCTTCGGCCTGGCCGACGAGGCGCAGCTGCGCCTGGGCGGCGGCGTCGTCTATAGCGGCAAGAGCGTGTCGACCAGCGCAATCTGGTCGATCGTCACGCCGTCGCGCACCACCGTCGACGCGCTGGCGGAAATCACCTGGCAGGACTGGCGCTTCGCGCTCAATGCGACCAACCTGCTCAACAAGAAATTCTACGCGTCCTGTCTGGCGCGTGGCGACTGCTTCATGGGCGCGCCGCGCAACGTCATGGGCACGGTCGGCTTCCGTTTCTGAGGAGAGAGACTATGCTGAAATGGACTAGTGCGCTGCTGGCGATCGCCTGCCTGCCCGCAATGGCGCAGGCGCATGAAGTGTGGGTCGAACGGGACGGCGCCGGCCCGGCGCGCATCTATCTGGGCGAACCGGGCGATCCGCTGCCCGAGGGTGGCGATCCCGAGTTCGAGAAACTGAAGGCGCCCAAGCTGGTGCCCGCATCCTCTGCCGCGCAGGTGCGCAAGGCCGGCTATATCGAGGTCGCCGTGCCCGCCGGCGACGTGCGCGTGATCGACGACAGCGTGTTCGATCCCTGGGGCGAAGAAGGCAAGAAGGAAGGCGTGATCTATTATGCGCGCGCCGGCCGCAGCGAGGCCAAGGCCGGGATGCCGCTGGAAATCGTGCCGACCGCTGCGGGCGCCAGCAGCTTCACGCTGATCCGCGACGGCAAGCCGCTTGCCGGGGTCAAGGTGACCGCGATCTCGCCCGACAAATGGTCGAAGGGCTTCGTCACCGACGCCCAGGGCCGCGTGACCCTGCCGATCAAGGAAAAGGGCCGCTACATCCTGACTGCGACGCAGGAGGAAAAGGGCGACCTCAGCCTGCGCGGCGCCAAGGTGGCGACGCTCTACAACATCGCCACGCTGACCTTCGTCAATAACTGACACTGGAGCGGCGCGGGCCATCGACCCGCGCCGCCGCCTCATGCGGCGAGCGCCGCCAGATCCGCGTCCAGCGCATCGAGCGCCGCATCGGTGAACTGCGACGGGGCAAAGGGCTGTATCGCGCGGAGCGTCATACCCCTTGCCATCGCAATGCGCTGGTCATCCGCCACGCCCGGAAAATAGCGATCGAGCAGGCTGCGAGTCTGTGGATCGGCCAGCAGCACGCCGATCTTCGTGCGAGCCGTCGACAGCATTTCATCCTGTGGTTCCACCTGCGCTTGCGGCGCCTGCCCCGCAACGGGGAAGCTGCCCGCCTCACCCCGATCGGCCAATGCGGCGGCCGATGGCGTCAGGATCAGGTGCAGGTCGGCCAGCCCGCGAATGATGAAGCTCGGCTCGAAATGCAGGTCGCGGGCACCGGGCGGGCCATGGCGGGCCGGGTCGAGTTCGATCGCGCTGCTATGCTCCAGAAACTTCTCCAGGATGATCCGCACCTCGACACGGGCGAGCGGCGCGCCGGCGCAGACATGCTTGCCCCGGCCGAAGGCGACATGCTCGCGAATGCGGGGGCGATCCAGTTGCAGGTCCGCAGGCGCGTCCCAGCGCGCAGGATCGCGATTGGCCGCCGCCAGCGCCAGCAATATACAGGTGCCCGCCGGCACCGCCCGATCGCCGATCCGGGTATCGCGCCGCGCGACCCGCGCCGTCTGCTTGCTCGAGCCCTCGATCCGCAGCACTTCCTCGATCAAGGCCGGGATCAGCGCCGGGTCGGCGCGCAACTGGTCCTGAAGCCCCGGCTGATCGACAATATGGCGCATGGCGTTGCCCAGCAGCTTGGCGCTGGTGTCCTGCCCGGCGCCGAACAGGAAGGTGGCGAGATTGACGATCTCCGCCACGCTGGGCGTCGTCCCGTCGGCATATTTGGCCAGCGCCAGTTCGGTCAATATATCCTCGCGCGGATGACGCCGCCGATCCTCGACATAGGCGGCAAAATAGGAGCCCATGACGATCAGCGGGTGCCCCTCCCCCGCATAGTCATTGTCCGCCGCGTCCAGGCTGCCGGGCGGCGGCGCGGCATCGATCACGTCCATGAAGCGCTGGCGATCCTCCGCCGGCACGCCCAGCAGGTCGGCGATCACCAGCGTGACGAAGGGGGTGGCGATGTCCCGGATCAGTTCGGTCCGCCCCCGCGCCACCGCCCGGCGCACCAGATGGTCCGAATAGTCCGATATGAAACGCTCATTCGCCTTCAGGCGGGACGGGGTAAACAGCCGGTTGACCAGCCCGCGCAGCATGGTGTGGGGCATGTCGTCCAGCCCGACCAGCATCGTGCCACCAGGAAAATCGGGACGATGCGCCTCAAGCTGCGCGCTGATGTCGCTGCCCTGCGGCACGAAGGGCAAGGGGGCCGCCGCCCCCTGCAGCGCGTTGACGGCGGAAAAATCCTGGGCATTGGCGAGGACTTCGAGCGTTTCCTCAAAGCCCGTGACAATCAGATAGTCGCGCCCCGGCGGCTGATAGACCGGGCCATGTGCCCGGACCGCCTCGAAAAAGGCATAGGGATCCTGCAATATGCCGCGATCGGTGAAATAATCGCGCGCCTCCAGTTCCACCACCATCATCTCTCTCCCATGCTGCCATCACGCGCGCAGGAGCGATCGCGCAACCACATATGATACACAGTAGATCATATGCGGTTGCGGTCAAGTCAGGGATGTCAGGCCGCCGTGCCCTTGAGGAAGCGGATCATGGAAGAGAAATCCTTGGCCCCGGCGCCGGTGTTGACGAGCGCCTGATAGAGCGATTCCGCCGCCGCGCCCATCGGCACGCTGGCGTCTGCGCCATGGGCAGCCTCCACCGCAAGCTTCAGATCCTTGAGCATCAGCGCATTGGCGAAACCGCCCTCATAATCGCGGTCGGCCGGCGTTTCCGGGCCGACGCCGGGCACCGGGCAATAGCTGGTCATCGACCAGCTCTGCCCCGACGCCTTGGACGAGATGTCGAAGAAGGTCTGGAGATCGAGACCCAGCTTTTCGGCGAGGGCGAAGGCTTCGCAGGTGGCGACCATGGTGGCGCCCAGCAGCATATTGTTGACGATCTTCGCCGCCTGCCCCGCACCCGCCGCGCCGGCATGGATCACCGCCTTGCCCATCGCCTGCAAGATCGGTTCGGCGCGGGCGAAGGCGGCATCCTCGCCACCGACCATGAAGGTCAAGGTGCCGCCATTGGCCGCGGCGATGCCGCCCGACACCGGCGCATCGACCATGGCGAGGCCATGCTCGGCCGCCTGTTCGATGACGGCGCGGGCGGAGGCGACGTCGATAGTCGAACAGTCGATCAGCAGCGTGTCCGGCCCGACCGCATCCAGCAATTGCTCGCCATAGACGGCGCGGACATGCTTGCCGGCAGGCAACATGGTGACAACGATGCTGACATCTTTAACCGCTTCCATCGCCGATGCCGCGCGGGTGCATCCGGCCGCTTCGGCGCGGGCCAGCGCGGCTTCGGACAGATCGAAGGCGGTGACGACATGGCCCGCCTTCACCAGATTGGCGGCCATGCCGCCGCCCATATTGCCAAGGCCGATGAAGCCGATGCTGCTCATGTCCATCCTCTCCTTTTATTCTATCAGAACCTGTCTGGAAAATGCGCGGAAGAGCGCATTTTCGATGCGGCACCAGCCCGCACCCCCACCCGACCGCCCAGACATGGTACCCTGATGGGTGGTCGGGTGGGGGTGCGGGCTGGTGCGGATGCGCCAACGGCGCATTTCCAAATACATTCTCAGGCGTCGACCGCCGCCTGGGGCAGCGGGGTCCAGCGCTCGCCTTCGGGTAGCGGCGCGAAGATCGCGTCGACCAGCTGGTCGGTCACCGCCTCCACCGTCGGCGGATTCCAGCGCGGCTGGTTGTCCTTGTCGACGATCAGCGCACGCACGCCTTCGACAATGTCCGGCCGCGCGATGATGCGGCAGGCGAGATCATATTCCATCGCCATATTGTCGACGAAGCGGGTCAGGCGGCTGGCCTGCGCCAGTTGCCGCAGCGCGACCTTCATCGTCTGGGGGGACTTGGTTTCGAGCGCGGTCAGCTGGGCCTGCGCCCAGTCCGATCCGTCGGCGCGCAGCGCAGCATAAATATCCTCCAGCCGGTCGCTGGCGAACAGCCGATCAATGTCCGGCAGGCGGGCGGCGAAATGGCTGTCGGGCGGCGTAGCGGCAAAGCGCGCCAGCACGGCGCCGATATCGAACGGGTCGGCGATGATCGCGGCCTTCGCCTCCTCCAGCCGGTCGCTCGGCAGATAGTCGGTGGCAAGGCCGAGCGCGATCGCGTCCGCCCCGTCGATCCGCGCGCCGGTGACGGCGAGATAGCGGCCCGACCGGCCCGGCAAGCGCGAGAGATACCAGCCGCCGCCGACATCGGGGAACAGGCCGATGCCGGTTTCCGGCATGGCATAGACGGTGCGTTCGGTCGCGACCCGATAGCGCGCTGGCTGGGCGATGCCGACGCCGCCGCCCATGGTGATGCCGTCCATGAAGGCGATCACCGGTTTCCCATAGGTGAAGAGCAGATGATTGAGGCGATATTCGGTCGCGAAGAAATCGCGCGCGGCGAGATTGTCGCCAGCCGCGCTTTCCGCGATCAGGCGGATGTCGCCGCCGGCGCAGAAGCCGCGCCCTTCGGCATGATCGATCATCACCGCGCGGATCGACACATCATCCTGCCAGGCGAGCAGCGCGTCGGTCATGGTTGCGCACATGGCGCGGGTCAGCGCATGGATCGCCTTGGGCCGATTCAACCGCAGGCGGCCGACGCCGCCCTCCACCGCAATCAGAACATCGTCGGTCATGGTCATCCCCTTCAGGCCTTGAGCAGTTCGCGGGCGGTGATCATGCGCATGATCTCGTTCGTGCCCTCCAGGATGCGGTGGACCCGCAGATCGCGCCAGATGCGCTCGACCGGATAGTCCATCAGATAGCCATAGCCGCCATGCAGTTGCAGCGCGCGGTCGGCCACGGCCGATCCGGTGTCGGTCGCGAAACGCTTGGCCATGGCGGCGAATTTGGTCTTGTCCGGCGCGCCCTCGCTCACCTTGGCGGCGGCAAGATAGAGCAGCGCGCGCGCGGCCTGAAGCTCGGTCTCCATGTCGGCCAGGGTGAACTGCGTATTCTGGAAATCGGCGATGGCGCGGTCGAACTGCCGCCGTTCGCGGGTGTAGCCGACCGCCTCGTCCAGCGCGCGCTGGGCACCACCGAGCGAGCAGGCGCCGATATTGAGACGGCCCCCATCAAGCCCGGCCATGGCGATGGCAAAGCCCTGCCCTTCCGCCCCCACGCGGTTGGCGACCGGCACACGGACGCCGTCGAAATTGACCTGGGCGGTGGGCTGCGAATGCCAGCCGAGCTTGCGCTCCTGCGCGCCGAAGCTGACGCCTTCCATGTCCTTTTCGATCACCAGGCAACTGATGCCCTTGGGGCCATCCTCGCCGGTGCGGACCATCACGACATAGATGTCATTTTCGCCGCCGCCCGAAATGAACGCCTTGGAACCGGTGACGACATAATGGTCGCCGTCCCGCACCGCGCGGGTGCGCAGCGACGCCGCATCGGAACCGGCGGAAGGTTCGGTCAGGCAGTAGGAGGCGATCGTCTCGCAGGTGACGAGCGACGGGAGATAGCGCTGTTTCACCGCATCGTCGCCGAAGCGGTCGATCATCCAGGCGGCCATATTGTGGATCGAGATGAAGGCCGAGGTGGAGGGGCAGCCATAGGCCATCGCCTCCATGATGAGCGCGGATTCAAGCCGACCAAGACCGATGCCGCCGCTGTCTTCCGACACATAGATGGCGCCAAAGCCCAGTTCGGCGGCCTGGCGGATGGTGTCGCGGGGGAAATGATGATCCTCGTCCCACTTGGCCGCATGGGGCGTGATCGCATCGGCGGTGAAGCGCTGCGCCAGTTCCTGCACGGCGCGCTGCTCGTCGGTGAGGTCGAACTGGGTCATGGGGTTTGTCTCATTCTTTCAACTTGTCATGCCGGACTTGGTCCGGCACCCATTAGCGCGACGGGGATATGCAGCGTCAACCTGCCGCGTCCTGTCCGGGGAGGCATCATCGCCTCCCCGCTCCTCTTCACCCCATGGTCGGGATGACGAAGGCGCTGTCGCCAGTCGCGCCGCCGTCGGGCCAGCGCTGGGTGACGGTCTTCACCTTGGTGAAGAATTTCACCCCTTCCATGCCATGCTGGTTGGTGTCGCCAAAGGCGCTGCGCTTCCAGCCGCCGAACGTGTGATAGGCGACCGGCACCGGGATCGGCACGTTGATGCCGACCATGCCGACATTGACCCGCGCGGCAAATTCGCGGGCAGCATGGCCGTTGCGGGTGAAGATGGCGACGCCATTGCCATATTGGTGGTCGCTCGGCAGGCGCAGCGCGTCCTCGAAGCTGTCGGCGCGCACCATCTGGAGCACGGGGCCAAAAATCTCCTCCTGATAGCTGCGCATCTGCGGCGTCACCCGGTCGAACAGGGTCGGGCCGACGAAGAAGCCCTGTTCATGGCCCTGCAGCGTGAAGCCGCGGCCGTCGACCACCAGTTCGGCGCCTTCATCGACGCCCATCTGGATATAGCTCTCGATCTTCGCCTTGTGCGCGGCGGTGACGACCGGGCCATAATGGGCGTCGGCATCGGTCGAGACGCCGACCCGCAGCGCGTCGATCGCCGGGATCAGCTTCTCGCGCAACGCGATCGCCGTCGCTTCGCCCACCGGCACCACCACCGGCAGCGCCATGCAGCGCTCGCCGGCCGAACCGAAGGCTGCGCCGGCAAGGTCATTCACCACCTGGTCGAGATCAGCGTCGGGCATGACGATGCCATGATTCTTGGCGCCACCCATCGCCTGGACGCGCTTGCCCGCCTCGACGCCGCGGCGATAGACATAATGGGCGATGTCGGAGGAGCCGACGAAGCTGACCGCCCGGATCTCCGGATGATCCAGGATCGCATCGACCATTTCCTTGTCGCCATGGACGACCTGCAACACGCCGTCGGGCAAGCCGGCCTCCCGCATCAGTTCGGCTAGGCGCACGGGGACGCTGGGGTCGCGTTCGCTGGGCTTGAGGATGAAGGCATTGCCGCAGGCGATGGCGACGCCGAACATCCACATCGGGATCATCGCCGGGAAATTGAACGGGGTGATGCCGGCGACCACGCCGAGCGGCTGGCGCATCGAATAGACGTCGATGCCGGGGCCGGCGCCCTGGGTATATTCGCCCTTGAGCACATGAGGGATGCCACAGGCGAACTCGATCACCTCCAGCCCGCGCTGGATATCGCCCTTTGAATCGGCGATCACCTTGCCATGTTCGGAACTGAGCAGATGGGCGAGTTCGTCCATATTCTGTTCGACCAGCGTCTTGAAGGCGAACATGACGCGGGCGCGGCGCTGCGGATTGGTCGCGGCCCAGGCCGGCTGGGCGGCAAGCGCGGCGGCCATGGCAGCGTCAAGGTCGGCCTGGGTGCCGAGGCGCAGCTGCGCCTGCACGGTGCCATTATTGGGGTCGAAGACGTCGCTGGTGCGGCCGCCATCACCTGCCGAATGACCGCTGATGACATGATCGATGATACGCATGGCTCATCCTCTCCAATATGCTTTGGAGCGCGCTGCGATCACTCTGACGCAAGTCGCGCGCTCCAACTTCTTTTGTCGCATCGCTTGAAGCGGAAAACCGGTTCCCACTTTTCCGCACGATGCTTTCACCCTGCCTTGCAGGATATCATAAATGCAGGCAAGCTGACGGATATGCATATTCATCCTGCAAAAATGCCGCCCCCATGAACTGGGACGATCTGCGCCTGTTCCTGGCGGTGGCGCGCACCGAGCGATTGAGCGCGGCGGCGGCGATGACCAAGATGGACGCCACGACCATATCGCGGCGGATCAAGCGGCTGGAGCAGGCGCTGGAGCAACGCCTGTTCGAGCATACGCCGGCCGGCCATGTGCTGACCGACCATGGCACCCGCCTGCTGGAACAGGCCGAACGGATGGAGGCGGCGGCGCTGGGGGTGCAGCGGAGCGGCAGCGCGGCCGGCGCGCAGATGGCCGGGACGATCCGCCTGAGCGCATCGGAGGGCTTTGGCAGCCGGGTGATCGCGCCGCATCTGCGCAGCTTCACCGCCGACCATCCCCGGATCGAGATCGACCTGGTGGCGTCGAGCGGCTTCCTCAACCCCTCCCGGCGCGAGGCGGACATCGCGGTGATGCTGGCCCGGCCCAAGACCGGCCCGCTGATCACCCGCAAGCTGACCGACTATCATCTCGGCCTCTACGCCACACCCGCTTACCTGGACGGCGCGCCGCCGTTGAAGGCCAAAGGCGACCTGCTGCGCCATGTGCTGGTCGGCTATGTCCCCGATCAGATCTATGCGCCCGAACTACGCTATCTGGCGGAAGTCGATGCCCGGCTGGAACCGGCGATCCGGTCGAGCAGCATCAACGCCCAGGCGGAGATCATCGCCAGCGGTGCAGGCTGCGGCATATTGCCCTGCTTCATCGGCGACGCCATGCCGGGACTGGTCCGCGTCCTGCCCGAGGCGGTCGATATCCAGCGCAGCTTCTGGCTGGTGGTGCCCCGCGACCTGCGCGGCATTGCCCGGATCGACCAGTTTGTCGGCTGGCTGGTCGCGACCAGCGAGCGGTTGCGACCGATGATGCTGGGCGTGGGTTAGGACTGCGGGGCCGCCGCGCGGCCGATCCGGGACCGCTCGAACCACCAGAGCAGGGCGCTGGCGATCAGCCATCCGAGAAGCCAGGGCCAGGACGGACCGGGAACGGATCGTCCGCCAATCATGACGTCGCTCTTTTTATCGGCGCCCTGCAGCAGGGCCATGGCCTGATGCATCTGCGCGATGCGCAAGGCCGGCAGGGCATTGGCGGGATAGATGTAGAAGGCGGCGAATGCGCCATCCGCCCGGCGCAACTGATGCCATCCCGCCCGATCGGGCCACCAGGCGGCGCAATCGCCGGTCGCGGGATCGATCGCCAAGGGCGCGCCATCGATATGGGCGCCCGGCTTCAGGCCGCACAAGCTGATCCGCTCGCCAACCCAGGCCGGGCCGGTGAAGGCGGGAACAGACCCCGGTGCCGGGCGCACGACGGCGGTCATCATCCGCCCCCACCACTCGCCGTAAAGATCGCCCCGGCCGCTCAGCACCAGGCCGAAGCTGTCGAGGCCGGTCCAGACCGCGACCCGGCCCGCGCCAAGCGCGCGCCAGGCGGCGAGCGGCGTGCCGCCGGCGTCCTGCACCAGTGGCACCGCGTCGCGGCCGGCCGGGACGCCGTCCATGCGGGTCGCTTCGGGCAGGAGGTCGTCGCCGATATTGAGGTCCGCAGGGATGTCGGCGCTGCCGATGCCTGCACGGGTGCGGGCGCGATCGGCGGCCAGCGGCGCCGGCAGGGCGATCGGCGCGACGCCATTGCCGCCGGACAGATCGAAACCCAGCGCGCGCCACTGGCCGCGCAGCGCGCCGTCGGCCGGGCCGCTGCCGCGCAGGATCAGGCCCATGCCGCCGCGCACCGCTTCCAGCACCGCGCCGCGTCCGCCGCCAAGGCCGGACCAGGCGCGATCGTCGACAACCAGCAGGTCATAGTGGCGCAGGCTGGCGGCGTTGATCGCCACCGGTGCGTCGCCCAGCGCAACCCCGCCGCCCGCGCTCATGTTGACGGTGACGGCATAGCCGGCGTCGGTCGCCCAACGGCGCAGATATTTGACCTCCGGCCCCGGCGCCCCGGCGAGGATCAGCAGGCGCGGCGCGGCATCGCCCTCGACCAGCAGCGGTACCGCCGCCTGTTCGACCAGCCCGCCATCGGCGCGGCGCAGACGCAGGGTGAATTCGGCGGTGCCGGCGGCGCGCGCGGTGCCGGTCAGGCTGAAGCGGCCATCGGCATCCACCGGGGCGGCATCAGTGACGCGCCCGGCGGGATCGAGCAATTCGACCTGCGCCTTGGGCAGGCCGGCAACCTGTCCGCCGACGGCGAAGGTTGCGCCCGGCGCGATCCGTTCGGGTCTGGCCAGGGCGATCAGGCCAGGACGGGGCGGCGGCGGCGTGTAATCGATCGCCAGTCCCCGTGCGGCATCGCGGTCGCGGGCGACGAGGCCCTGCCCCAGGATGATCAGGCGGCGCGTGTCGGGATAGCGACGCAGCGCGGTCGCCAGATCCGGCACCGCCTGCGCGCCCGCCATGTCCGGCGCTTCGGGCAGCGCAACCAGATGCGCACCCTTGCCGGCCGAGGCGAAGCGCGAACTGCCCTGGGTCGCGACGGTCAGCGTGCCGCTTGCCACCGGCAGCGCGGGTGGGAAGAGGCCAAAATAGAGGAGCAGCGCGACAACCGGCTGGAGCAACAGCAGGGCAGCGAGGCGCCATAGGCGCGCGCCCAGATCGCCGGCCGAACGCTGCCACAAGAGCAGCCTTCCCCAGCCGACCAGCACGGCCGCGCCGAGGAGCAGCGCGGTGATGAGTTGCGCATTCATGGCCGTCCCCCGATCGCGCCGAGATAGCGGGCGCCGGCAACGTCGGCCGGCCGCCGCCGCGCCACGCCGCCCTGCGGCCGCTCCATCGCCATCCACAATTGCGCACGCAACTTGTCGCGACAGGAAGCGCAGCCCGGTTCACGACGAACCGCGTCGATCGCGCCGCTCAAGGCCAGCGGATCGGGCAGGCGCGCCGCATTGCTGCGGGCCCAGCCCTCCAGCGCATCGAGCGGCACCGGTCCCTGCGCCAGCCCGCGCCAGGCGGTGGCGGCCGGGCCGTCATCGCCCTCGACCGCAACCAGCGGCTCGAAATGGCCGGCAATCCCCTCGCGCTTGCCGGTCATGCGCCGGGCGGGATCGATCGGCGGCAGTTCCGGGCCGACGCGCGACAGGAAGATGCGGGTCGCCTGCTGCACTTCCTTGATGAAGCGCAGCGCCTTGTAGGCGAAGGGCAAAGCCAGGTCCGGCCGGCCCTGCTTCAATTGCATTTCCGACTGCCACATCTCGTCCACCGCCTGTTTCAGGATCGCGCGGGTTTCCGGATCCAGGCTGGAGGCGGGGGATTCATCGTGCGGATGGCCAAATTCCGCCAGCACATCCTCCTTCTCGCCAAACACATTGGGCGCCGCGACCGGCGGGCCATGATCATGGCCGTCACCCTCGCCATGGCCATCCGCATCGGCGGTCGGCAGGCTGGGTTCGCCTTCGCTCTCGCCGCCCAGGAACTGGCTGTAGCGGCCGCGCAGGATTTTCTGGTCGTTGCCAATGGAGTTGGATTGCGACAGATATTTGTCGGCCGACAGGCTGCGCTTGCGCTTCAGCAGCGCCTCGGCATCGATGATGATCTGGCGCTGGCTGCGGAAATAGGCCGGCAAAGTGGTGTTGACCATGCCCTGAAGACCACCGCTTTCGGGTGCCTTGGCCGCGGGCCAGCGCAGGATGACACTGGGACCGCGCACTTCCTGCGGCGATGGCACGCGATTGTCGCGCACGATGATCTGCACCACCATGTCGCCGCCGGCCGAAAAGCCGAGTGCGCCGAAATCGAGGCGCGGGGCGAAGCGCCGGTCGCGCGCCGGGCCGGTGCCGGACACGGCGATCTCGCGCTCGGTGAAGCGGATATTCTCGCCCTCGCCAATCGCCAAGGTGATGCGCAGCCGGGCGGTGGCGGCGACGCCATAATCGTCGCTCGCGGCGAAGACCGGCGTCCAGCTGCGCTGGCCCGGCGTCACCATGTTGAGGCTGGCGGCGGGCGCGATCAGCTTCACCTGCGGCGGCGCATCGGCCACGCCGTCGATCCGGTGCAGCGGCGGCAGCGGCCCGCGCCCGGATGCAGGGTCGACGCGGTAGAGGAAGGAGGCATCCAGCGTGCGGCTGGCGATCCAGTGATCGCCATCGCGGCGCAGCGCCACGCCCGCGCCGCCAAGCGGCAGCAACGCCGGCGCGCTCGCCTGCGGATCGAAGCGGAAGGTCCATTCGAGCCGCGATCCGAGCGGCGCGCGGGCGTCGAGCTTGGCCTCGTCACGCAGCGGCAGGCCGGTGTAGGCGGGCGGAATGATGCGCAGATTCTGGGCGACCAGGCGCGGGACGCCGGGCTTTGCGGCAAGGCCTTCGGCGGCGGGAGCCAGCATGACGGGTTTGTCGCTGCCGCGCGGCCAGAACAGCAGGGCCACGATGCCGAGCAGGGCCACGGTCCAGAGCGCGGCGATCGCGCGGCGCGACCAGTCCGGCGCCAGATCCTGCGGCACGCCCTGCCCTAGCCGCTGGTCAAGGCGGGATCGTTGCAGCCGCTGCAGCGGTCCCAAGCCCTGCGGATCGGCGAAGATCAGCGCGCTGCTATCCTCCAGATCGGCGCGGCTCGCGTCGAGGCGGCGGACCAGCCAGGCCTGGTCAAAGTTCCGGGCACGACGGACGATGAGGGCGCCGAGCAGGCCGGCGCCGAGCAGCAGCAGGATCACTGCAGGCACCAGTCCGGCGAAGCGACAGACCAGCGCGCTTGCCAGCAGCAGGATCGGCAGGCCGAGCAGCAGTGTATCAAGCCGCACGCGCCGGCGACTGGGCGTCAGCCAAGTCGAGAGCAGGGCGTCAGCGCTCATGGCGCGATCCCCCGCTTTTTGCTGGTGGCGAACCAGCGTTCGACCAGCAGCAGCGCCGCGATCAGCAGCGCCAGCCAGGGCCGCAAGTCGGCCGGCGGTTGCGGATAGGCGCGTCCGCCGGTCAGCGGCGCATAGGCGGCGGCATCGGCGCGTTGGGGCGCGACGCTCGGCGGCTGGATCAGCGCGCGCAGGCGGACGGGGAAATCGACCTCCAGCAATTGCGGGATCTGCGCGGGCTGCAATGAGCGGGTGAAACGGAGCAGCCGGCCCTTGCCGATCGGCATCGCCTCCACCAGCGGCCGGGCAAGATCATCCTGCCACAGGGGTGCGGGCGTCGCGCCCTGGGGCAGCAAGGCGTCCGACGCGACGATCGCCTGCCCGCCTTGCGCGATCCAGCGTTGCAGCGCTTCGGGCAGACTGCCGGCGCTCATCCAGAACAAGATCTTGTCCGACGGCGGCAGTGCGGCGTTGAGCGGGCCGCTGTCGACATCGGCCGACTTGCCCGCCGGCTGCCAGGCAAGTGCAGCAGCATTGAGGTAACGCAGCCCCGCAGCATGGCTCGCATCGGCTCGGATCGCGATCCGCGGCACCATCACCGGCACAGGCTTGCCCGCCGACATCGCGCCGGGGACGATGCGCCAGTCGACCTTGCGCGACAGGCGCGGCCGCTCCGCATCGGCGCCCTGAATCATCTGCGGCACGATGATGGTGAGCGGCGCGCCCTGCGGCAGCTCAGCGTCCAGCTGGCGCACCAGACTGGCGAGCGGGATGGCGTCGGTCATGATCGGCTTGCCCGGTTCAACGCGGGGATAGCCGGGGGCCAGCCAATGCGCCCTGCCATCGGCCAGCGCCTTGTCGTCCACCGCCGCCGGATCGACGCCCGGCGTCAGCGCGACATAGGGCTGTGTGCTCGCCGCCCCGAACAGTACCGGATGGGCCAGCCACAGCACGACCAGCGTCAGCAGGGCGAGGCGCAGGACGAGCAACAGCCATTCGTCGAACCGTAGCCGGGAACGGGGCTTGGGCTTCTGCCGCAGCCAGCGCAGCGCGGCGAAATCGGTCGGCAATTGCTCGCTGCGCCGGGCGATGTGGATCGCGAGCGGGATCAGCAGCGCCAGCAGGCCGGCCAGCGCGCCGGGGAGCAGCAAGGCGGGCGTCATGAATATTCGGCCGCGTCATGAGCCGGGCGCAGCCGGGGGAGCGGCGGGCCGGCCGGCGCGTCCACCACAGGGGCCGCCGGGGGGTAGCCGACCGCATCGAGCCGGGCATGCAACTCCGCCCGCGCCTCACAGAAACGGCGCAGAAATTCGGCGCGCAGCGCGGGGCCATCGCCCAGCAGCTCCTCGCCCGTCTCCGGATCGCGGAAGCGATAGCCGCCGTCGAACGGGAAATCCCGCTCGCCCACGGTCAGCATCTCGATCACCAGAACCTCGCGCCCGGCCGCCGACAGCTTCTCGACCAGATCGATCGCGCCGGGTTCGAAACAGTCGCTGAGCAAAATCACCAGATCATGCGCGCCGATCCGTTCCCAGACCGGTGCCAATTGCGCGTCGGCGGCAAAGCCCCCTGCAGCCCGCAGCGGCAGCATGTCGAGCAACAGCCGGTCGCGCTGGCGCAGGCCGGTGGCAGGCGGGAGCAGCCGCAGCCCCGTGTCGGAGAGCGCCATCCAGCCGAAGCGATCGCCCTGCTGCATCGCCAGTTCGGCAATGCTCGCGGCGATCCCCTTGGCCGCATCGAGCCGGCCATAATCGGGCCGGATCGCGTCCGCCTGCCCCATCGAGGCGCTGGCATCCATCAATATCCAGACCGCGACCGGGCTTTCCCGTTCCGCCTCGCGGACGAAGAACTTGTCCGACCGGGCATAGAGTTTCCAGTCGATCTGGCGCAGCTCGTCGCCCGGCTCATAGGCGCGATATTGCGCGAATTCGAGGCCCGCCCCCCGGCTATGGCTGTGATGCAAGCCCAGGCCATGCGATCCCACCGCCCGGCGCGTGACGAGGCGCAGGCTTTTCAGCCGGCTCCGCACGTCTGGGGGAATGAAATCGGCCATGATTGCGCGTCCGGATCAGCCGAGCGGCACGGCGCGGACGAGCGCGGCGACGACATCATCGGCACTCTTCCCTTCCGCCTCGGCGGCGAAGGACAGCAGCAGGCGGTGGCGCATCACCGGCCCGGCCAGCGCAACGATATCCTCACGCGTCGCCGCCAGACGGCCCTGCAGCAGCGCCCGCGCCTTGGCCGCCAGGATCAGCGACTGGCCGGCGCGCGGGCCGGCGCCCCATTTCACATATTTGCGGATCTCGTCCGGCGCACCCTCGCCCGGACGGCTCGCCCGCACGATCCGCGTCACCCAGCGCAGCAGATCCTCGCCGAAATGCACGTCGCGCACCAGTTTCTGCAGCGCCAGCACCTCCTCGCCCTGCATCACCGCCGGGACCGCGCCAGGCTTGGCGCCGGTGGTCTGGGCGAGGATGTCATGCTCCTCCTGCTCGGTCGGATAATCGACCCGGATATGGAGGAGGAAGCGGTCGAGCTGCGCTTCGGGCAGCGGATAGGTGCCGGCCTGTTCCAGCGGATTCTGCGTCGCCAGCACGAAAAAGGGCGATGGCAGCTGATAGGTGGTGCCGCCATAGCTGACGGTCCGCTCCTGCATCGCCTCCAGCAGCGCCGCCTGGGTCTTGGGCGGGGTACGGTTGAGTTCGTCGGCCAGCAGCAGGTTGGTGAAGACCGGCCCCTTCTGGAATCGGAAGCTGCGATGGCCGGTGCCATGATCCTCCTCCAGCAATTCGGTGCCGAGAATGTCGCTGGGCATCAGGTCCGGCGTGAACTGCACCCGGCGGAAGTCGAGCTTGAGCGCTTCGCCGAGCGAGCGGACCAGCAAGGTCTTGCCGAGGCCCGGCACCCCTTCGAGCAGGCAATGGCCGCCGGCGAGCAGGCCGATCAGCAACTGTTCGACCACGGCCCCCTGCCCCACGATCGCCTGGCCGATCGCCGCGCGCAATTCGCCCAGGCGCGCCAGTTTCTGCTGGATTTCCGCTTCACTGATATCGGTCATTCCTGTTTCCTTGTTGTCGGCTTTCGGCCGCCAAATTCCTCCCCTGCAAGGGGAGGTGGCAGGCCGCAGGCCTGACGGAGGGGTGTCCCCCTCACGATAGCTTTACACCCCTCCACCGGCTTCGCCGGTCCCCCTCCCCTTAGAGGGGAGGAATGATGACGCCGCCGTCACGACGACAGCGCGTACATCACGATATTGACCGCGAACCTGGTATTATCCTCGGCCAGGAAGCGCTTGTTGCGCCAGTCATAGTCCCACTCGCAGCCATAATCCTTGTTGCTGTAGAGAACGCCCAGGCGCCCGTTCACCTCTATCCCCTTGAGATAGTCGTGGACCAGATCGTCGCCCCAGCCGTTCAGCTCCAGCGCGGTATTGGGCGGCCCGTCAAACTTGAAGAAGCTGCGATAGACCGGGTGGGTCCTGGGCAGCGTCTTCAAGCCCTTGGGGCGGAAAATCTTGGCCATCTGCGCCTCGAACGAGCGCGCGAACAACCCGTCTATGTCGTGGTTGCAATCATCCACCAGGACGAAGCCGCCATTGCGGACATAGCGCTCGAAATTGCACCGCTCGGCCTCCGAGAACTCGACCAGCTTGTGCCCTGCCATGTAGCAGAAGGGCGCGGTCAGCATCTTCGGGTCCGAAAGGGCGATGACATGCTCCTTCGGATCGACCCGCAGCGTCGTATAATCGATCAGCGAGGTGATGAGGTTGGACGGCATGCGCTGGTCGACGTCCCAGTCGCCCGAGTCATAGCGCAGCCGCGTGAACCAGAAATCATAGCCTCCCGCGGCGGCAAGGGGACGGGCCAGCATTGCGCCAGCCAGACCGCCCGCCATCAACCGAAGAAACTCGCCGCGTGTCATCACATCCAATCACATAGGGATTTGCATGATCCTCCCCTGGAAGGGGAGGTGGCTGGCGAAGCCAGACGGAGGGGTGTCCCGCTATCGATAGGGTGACACCCCTCCACCATTGCTTCGCAATGGTCCCCCTCCCCTTCACAGGGGAGGATCACGCACAGCTCAAACCGTCACACCGCGTCCGAGAGCGAGGTGAAGGTGAAGTCGCGCAGCTTCATCGGCGGCACGACGATGTTCATCGACACTTCGTCCGGCGGCACGCGGACCGGGCGACCCAGCTCTTCGACATTGTTGAGCATGATCACCGGGCTCTCGTTGAACCGGAAATTCTTGATCGGATATTTGATCTGGCCGTTCTCGACATAGAAGGTGCCGTCACGGGTCAGGCCGGTCAGCAGCACGGTCTGCGGGTCGACCATGCGGATATACCAGGTGCGGGTGACGAGCACGCCGCGCTCGGTCGAGCGGACTAGATCGGCGGTGGTCTTGGTGCCGCCGGTCATCAGGATATTGCCCATCTGGCCGATCGCAGGCTTGCCCTGCTTGCTCGCCCAGTAGCGGCTGTAATTGAGGTTGGTGACCTTGCCGTCCTTGACCATGTCGACGCGCTGACGGGCGAGGCCATCATCGTCCCAGGGCAGGCAGGGCGCGACCGGATCCCACGGGTCGGTGTAGAAATTGACCTGCGGCCCGAACACCTGTTCGCCCAGCTTGTTGCCGCCGCCCTTCTTCGACAGGAAGCTGCGGCCCTCGTCCGCCTCGCGCGCGCCGAAGAAGTAGAACATGAAACCGATCAGGCCAGCGGCCGCCATCGGTTCCAGGATCACGGTATATTTGCCCGGCTCCAGCGCCTTGGCCTCGGACGAGGCCGATGCCTTGCGCATGGCGATCTGGATATCGCTGTCTGCCTTGAAGCGGGTGGCGTCCTGCGTGTCGGTGCCGACCCAGCCGGAACCCCGGCCATCTTCGGTACGGACGGTGCAGGTATAATCCAGCATGGTCGAACGCTGATAGCCGAAATTGCCCTTGCTGTTGGCGATCGCGACGAAGCTCTGATTATCCTCCAGATAGCCGGCCGCGATCAGCTTCTGCGACTTGCAGGCAGTGATCGAGGTCGACGCCACCTGGGCGCGATATTCGGGCGTGATGTCGGCGGTCGACTGGGCGAAGGTCGGGCTCGCCTTATAGGCCTGCCTGTCCACCGCCGGCATGAATTCCGGATTGTCAGGGGCCAGATTGGCCAGCGTTTCGGCGCGGCGCACCACGCGTTCCAGCGAGGCATCGTCAAACTGGTTGATGGTGGCGGTGCCGACCTTCTTGCCATAGGCGACCTGGACCGCAAGCTCGATATCGTCGGTCAGCCCCGCGGTCGACACGTCGTTGCGGGCAAAGCGGATATTGCCCTGGATCTTGCCGGTCAGTTGCGCGGTGCACTCGTCGGCCTTCGACAGGGCGACGACCTTGGTCAGGATGGCCTTGGCCTGCGCTTCGGTAAGGATGCTCATGTTCTTGTCTCCCTAAGCGATCAGCCGAGCGAACGCGCGGTGTTGATGACGTTGATACCGTTGAAGCGCGCGGTCGAAGACCCGTGCGACACGGCGGAGACCTGGGCCGGCTGGCCCTTGCCGTCGAAGAAGGAGCCACCCAGGCGATAATCGCTCTGGTCGCAGACGCCGACGCAGGCATTCCAGAATTCCGGGGTGCGGATCTGGTAGGCGACATCCTCGATCTGCTGGGTGATCTTGCCGTTCTTGATCTCGTAGAAGAGCTGGCCGCCAAACTGGGCGTTGTAACGCTGCTGGTCGATCGAGAAGCTGCCGTCGCCGATGATGTAGATGCCGTCCTCGACACCCGCGATCATGTCGGCAACGCTCTGCTTGGTCTTGCCCGGTTCCAGGCTGACATTGGCCATGCGCTGGAACTGCACATTGGACCAGCTATCGGCATAGGCGCAGCCGTCCGATTCCTTCTTGCCCTCGATATGGGCCTGGTCACGGATCGCCTGATAGCCGACCAGCTTGCCGTCGCGGATCAGATCCCACTTCTTGGTCTTCACGCCCTCGTCATCATAGGCGACCGCGCCCAGGCTGCCGGGCTGAACCTTGTCGGCGACGATGTTCACCTTGTCGCTGCCATATTGGAAATGGGCCTGCAGCTTGTCCATCGTGGCGAAGCTGGTGCCGGCATAGTTCGCCTCATAGCCCAGCACGCGGTCCAGTTCGAGCGGATGGCCGACGGATTCGTGGATGGTCAGCCAGGTGTGCGACGGATCGAGCACCAGGTCATATTTGCCCGGCTTGACCGACGGCGCCTTGAGCTTCGCACGCGCCTGCTTGGCGGCCGCGATCGCGTCTTCCTTCATGTCATAGCTGTTGCCATAGACGGTGACGCCATTGGGCAGCACGGTCTTGCCGCTGGCGGCGCCGTCCAGATATTCGAAGCCCAGGCCCATCGGCGAGGACAGCCCCTCGCGCGTGCGGAACTTGCCGCTGGTCTTGTCGACCGCGGTGACCGTCATCGGTGCCCAGATGCGGTGGACATCCTGGTCGATATAGCTGCCATCGGTGCTGGCGAAATATTTCTGCTCATTGACCAGGAACAGGATCGAATTGACGAAGTCGGCGCCTGCTTCCATCGCGGCGGCGTTCACGCCCATCAGCAGCTCGACCTTGTCCTTGATCGGCACGGCCATGCTGTTCTTGACGATCGGCGTCTTCCAGCTGACCTCGCCCGCGCCCTTGACCGGGGCGAGCTGGACCGGCGCGCTCTGCTGCGGCGCATTCGCCTTGGCGATGGCGACCGCCTGCTGCGCGGCCTTGGCGACCGCTTCCTTGCTCAGTTCATTGGTGGCGGCAAAGCCCCAGGCGCCATTGGCGAGAACGCGGATGCCGACACCGGTGGATTCGGTGTTGACGATATTCTCGACGTTCTTTTCGCGGGTGATGACGAACTGGCGCAGATAGCGGCCGACGCGCACGTCGCAATAGCTGGCGCCGGCGCTCTTGGCCGCGTTCATCGCGGCGTCGGCCAGCCCCTTCTTGAAACCGACGTCGAGCGCGCTGTTCAGATCCTCTGCTGCAATGACCTTGCCGAAAAAGGACGGCAGGACGAGCCCGCCGACACCCATGGTGCCAAAGGCCAGGAAGTCGCGTCTATGCAAGATAGCCTCCACTGGAATGCCCGCAGATCGCGGGTCTGTCTTGTCGCGAAGGCCACCCCCTTGGCACCCCCCGCGTGGATGGCGCGGATCATTGCGAGCCGGACAGGTGAGGTCAAACGGCTTTTCCGAGCGACAAGGCGTGGCATGCGGGCTTTCGACCAACCGGCAACACAGGCCGACGAACGACATGTGCGGCGGGCCAGCGTCTGCACGCGCGGCGCTACGGCTATAGATTCGCTATAATTGCCAGTCAGTTAGCCATAGTCACAAGCTGACAGCAGGCTCAGGCGTCGGCCCAGCGGCGCAGCAGATTATGATAGACGCCGGTCAGGCGGATCACCTGCGCATCGTCATGGCCGCGATCGAGCGCCAGTTGCTGGATCGAACTGTCGAGATCGAACAGCATCTGGCGCGCGGCGTCGTCACGGATCATCGACTGCATCCAGAAGAAACTGGCGACGCGGCGCCCCTGCGTCACCGGTTCGACCCGATGCAGCGAGGAGGAGGGATAGAGCACCGCCTGCCCCGCCGGCAGCTTCACCTGCTGCACGCCGAAATGGGTCTCGATCGTCAGTTCGCCACCCTCATAGCTTTCCGGCTCCTCCAGGAAGACGGTGATCGACAGGTCGGACCGGACGCGGAAGCCGGTGCCGGCCTGGATGCGCACGGCATTGTCGACATGGGTGCCGAACGCCTGCCCCCCGGCATAGCTGTTGAACAGGGGCGGAAAGATCTTGAGCGGCAGCGCGGCGGCGATGAACAGCGGCGATCGACCGAGCGCATCGAGAATCATCTGCCCCGCCTGGCGCGCTTCCGGCGCGCTTTCGGGCAATTGCAGGTTGCGCTTGGCCAGTGCCGACTGATGGCCGGAGGTGACATTGCCATCGACCCATTGCGCCGCATCGATCAGCGCGCGGATGTGGGCGACGCCGGCGGCATCGATCAGGTCGGGAATGACGATCAGCATGAAGGATACTCCGGGGCGGGATGGCCTGGGCCTGCGGTCGCGCAAGGCGCGCCGGTGAGGCGCTGTCGATCAGGCCTTGTCGGTGCGGATGACGAAGGGGATTTCGACCACGCCCTTCACCCGCACGGCCTGACCGTCACGGATGATCGGGCGCCAGCGCCAATGCTTGACCGCATCGCGCGCGGCATCATCCAGTCGCGCGAAGCCGCTGCTGCGGGCGATGCCGATGCTCTCGACGCCGCCGTCGGTGCCGACCACCAGCGCCAGGACGACCGTACCCTGCTCGCGCTTGCGCCGGCTGTCGATCGGATAGCGGGGCGGCTTGCCCGACACCATCTGCGCGCCGATATCGCCGGCTTGGACGACCGAAGGGGCGGCGGCAGCCATGACCGGCGCGGCAGGGGCCGGCGGCGATGGCGGGGCCGACACCGCGACCGGCGATGGCGCGGGGACCGGATCGGGCGTGGTGGCGATCTGCACCGGCGGGACCGGCGTCTGGACGATCGGCGGCGGCGCGACGACCGGCGGAGGCTCAATCGGCTTGTCCGGCGGCGGCGGCGGCGGCTCCTCGTCAGGTGGCGGGGGCTCCTCCTTCACGTCGATCACGTTCAGCTGTTCCGCCGCCTTTTTGACATATTTCATGCCAAGACCGGTGACGAAGGCATAGCCGAGAACAGCGTGAATCAGGGCGACGATGACGATCGATATCGTACGACTCGATCCTTGCGAGTGGTCAGCATAGGCCATTCGGCAACGACACTCCTTAACTCATCTTACCAGTGGGTTGTACAAATCAGCCAAAAACGGCCCGAGCTGCCCGGGGCTATCCCCGACCACCTTTGGCCCTTATCCGTCCATTTGCTACCGTGCGAACTCCTATCGCGGCGCATCGTGGCACGCAAACGCTTTATCGAACTACCGGCTTGCGTTTACCATCACACACCGGAATGACTTGCCTGTGACATCCCTGCCACGGGCTGATAGCATAGGACGAAGATGCAGAAGAAATCCACCACGGCCATGAAGACGCTCGCCTCGCTGTGCCTCATTTCGGCCTCATATACCGCCGTTTTCCCGGCATTTTCTCAGACAAATTCGATGACAGCGCAATCATCGACGATCGCCGCCGGATTGACCTATGCCGACATTGCCGACCTTTCCGATGCGGCGCCGCTGGTTGCCAACGTGCGCATTAGCAACATCGTCCCGTTGAAGCCCGAACAGGCTCCGGACGTCCCTGCGGGCTATCGCAGGGTCTATGTCGAGGCCGAAGTGACCGCACTGATTCGCGGTGAAGGGGGCATAAGCCCGACCCTCGGCTATCTTTATGACGCTCGCCTTGATTCGAAGGGCAAGATACCCAAGCTGAAAAAGGCACAGGTGCTGCTGTTCGCCCGTCCGGGCGGGCGTCCGGGCCAGATTCAGTTGATCGCGCGCGATGCGCAGATCGCCGCCACCCCCGCCGAGGTCGAACGGGTGAAGGCGGTGCTGTCCGCCCTGGTCGCACCCGATGCCGCACCGCGAATCATCGGCCTGGGCGACGCTTTCCATGTGGCAGGCACGATCGCCGGCGAAGGCGAGACCCAGATTTTCCTGCGCACCGAAAATGGCGATCCGGTCTCGCTGTCGATCATCCGCCGCCCCGGACAACAGCCCAGCTGGGCCGTGGCGCTGGGCGAAATCGTCGACGAAGCCGCCCGCGCCCCTGCCCCCGGCAGCCTGCTCTGGTATCGGTTGAGCTGCAGCCTGCCGGCCACTTTGCCGGCCCGGTCGGTCCGCACCCTGGCAGTGCAGGACGCCGAAGCCGCCCGCGCCGATTACCAGTTCGTCCTGAACGCACTTGGCCGGTGCGCACGCAATCGAAAGCCGAGCTGACCCCCTACGCACTTATCTTTCAATCGGGCGCCGCTGTGCTTTTCCTTGGACAGCGGCGCTCGGGCCGCTATCAGCGCGGCTCTTACAGTGCGAAGGACCAGGAAACGCCATGACCAATCTCCACCGCCATGCCCCGCTGCGCGTCGCGCTCGTTGGCCTCGGAACGGTGGGTGGCGGCGTCATTCGCCTGCTCAACACCAATGGCGACCTGATTGCCCGCCGGGCCGGCTGCCCGGTGCAGGTGGTCGCCATCTCCGCGCGCGACCGCAACAAGGATCGCGGCGTCGACCTGTCCCCCTATGAATGGGTCGACGACATGACGACGCTGGCGACCCGCGACGATATCGACGTGGTGGTCGAACTGATCGGTGGCGCCGATGGCCCGGCCCTCACCCTCGCCCGCCAGTGCCTGGCCGCCGGCAAGCCGTTCGTCACCGCGAACAAGGCGATGCTGGCCCATCATGGCCTGGACCTTGCCAGCCGCGCCGAGAAGGCCGGCGTGGCGCTCAAATATGAAGCCGCGGTCGCCGGCGGCATCCCGGTGATCAAGGGCATGCGCGAAGGCGCGGCCGCCAACGAGATCAGCCGCGTCTATGGCATCCTCAACGGCACCTGCAATTACATCCTGACCACCATGGAGAAGGAAGGCCGGGGCTTTGACGAGGTGCTGAAGGAAGCCCAGGAACTGGGCTATGCCGAGGCCGATCCGAGCTTCGACATTGACGGCGTCGATGCCGCGCACAAGCTGACCATCCTCGCCAGCCTCGCCTTTGGCACCGAACTGGACTTCGACCATGTCGCCACCACCGGCATCCGCCATGTGATCGCCGCCGACATTGCCGAGGCGGCGGCGCTGGGCTTCCGCATCCGCCTGGTCGGCATGGCGGAGAATGGGCCGGAAGGCCTGTTCCAGCGCGTCCATCCGATGCTGGTGCCGCTCGACCATCCGCTTGCCCATGTCGACGGTTCGCTCAACGCCGTCGTGGCCGAGGGCAATTTCGTCGGTCGCCTCTTCTTCCAGGGGCGTGGCGCGGGCGACGGCCCGACCGCATCGGCGGTGGTCGCCGACCTGATCGACGTGGCGCGCGACGAATATGGCGATGCGCTCGCGATGCCGGTCGCCGCCCTGACCCCGCAGCAGCCGGCAGACGCCGGCCAGCGGATCGGCCGCGCCTATCTGCGCTTCAAGGTGCAGGATCGCCCCGGCGTGCTGGCCGAGATTGCCGCCGCGACCCGCGATGCCGGCGTCTCGATCGAGAGCATGATCCAGCGCGGCGCCAACCAGGCCGATGGCGTGCTGGTGGCGATCGTCACCCATGCCGGCGAGGAACGTTGCGTGCGCGAGACGCTGGAACGGCTGGCCGGCTCCGACAGCCTGCTCGACACGCCGATGGTCATGCATATTCTGGATTGATCGCGCCGGAACCGATGGAATCAGTGCTGGCCAGCGCCCTTGACCGAATCCGGCAGGGGCGGCGGTGGCGCCATGTCGGCGTCGGGGTCGAGCAAATGGGTGATGACCTTGCCGGCCAGCATCGCAGCGCCCAGGATCGGCACGCCGCCACCGACGCAGCCCGTCCCCTGCCCGCCGACGACGCCACAGGCGCCCTGCCTGGGTGCGGCAGCGGACGCGCGCGGTGTATCGCCGGCAAGCGGGCGCCCCTCGACCGGTTCGCGCGGTAGCGGCAGCCTTTCCTTCGCATTGCGTTCCGCCCGGCTGCCGCAGACGACGATGCCGCCGCCGCTGCGATCGCAGGGGCGGACGACGGCGGTGCGCGCCTGATATTGCTCCATCGCGGTGCGCTGGGCGAGCGGCGCTTCATCCACCGGCACGATCTCCTGCGCGGCTGCCAGCGGCAGGCCGATCAGCAAAAGAGGGAAAGACAAGACCCACCGCATGACGACATCTGAACAGTCGAACATGGCGGGATGATGGCAGCGGCTGGACGCTGCGGAATGCCATATAAGGCAAAGGCGCGTCCATCCGTGGCATCACGACTATGAAAAGCTTTGCGAGCCCGGCAAGTTGGGTCGACAAGCAGAGGCGGACATCCTATCGCCCTGCTCTATCAGTTACAGCAGAGGAGTGGCTATGGTGCAGGCTAGTTCGATTCTCGATCGCGTCTTGGTACTCGAAATGGTGCGCGTCACCGAAGCGGCTGCAATCGCCGCATCCAAGCTGGTCGGTCGGGGCGACGAGAAGGCCGCCGACGCCGCTGCGGTCGAGGCGATGCGCCTGGCCTTCAACGACCTCTATATGGACGGCACCGTCGTGATCGGCGAGGGCGAGCGCGACGAGGCGCCGATGCTCTATATCGGCGAGAAGGTCGGCAACGCGATCGGCAAGGGCCCCAAGATCGACATCGCACTCGATCCGCTGGAAGGCACCACCATCACCGCCAAGGCCGGCCCCAATGCGCTGGCCGTGCTGGCCATTTCGGAAGAAGGCGGCCTGCTCAACGCGCCCGACGTCTATATGGACAAGATCGCCGTCGGTCCGGGCTATCCCGACAATATCATCGACCTCAACAAGTCGGTGAAGGAGAATGTCGAGGCGGTGGCCAAGGCCAAGGGCGTCGATCCGCATGAAATCATCGTCTGCGTGCTGGATCGCCCGCGCCACGAGAAGCTGATCGCCGAACTGCGCGCGATCGGTTGCGGCATCATGCTGATCCCGGACGGCGACGTTGCCGGCGTGATCGCGACCACCAATCCCGAAACCACGATCGACATCTATATGGGCTCGGGCGGCGCGCCCGAGGGCGTGCTGGCCTGTGCCGCCCTGCGCTGCGTGGGTGGCCAGTTCAAGGGCCGCCTGCTGTTCCGCAACGATGACGAGAAGCAGCGCGCCTACAAGTGGGGCATCACCGACCTGGACAAGGTCTATGACCTCAAGGAACTGGCCAAGGGCGACTGCATCTTTGCCGCGACCGGCGTGACCGACGGGTCGCTGCTGGCGGGCGTCAAGCATCTGCCGGGCGACAAGCTGACCACCGAGAGCGTGGTGATGCGCGCCAGCACCGGCACCGTGCGCTGGGTCAAGGGCGAGCATCGCGTCGAGCGCAAGGACGCCTGATCGGGCGGACCGGACGGAAAGACGAAGGGGGCCGAAAGGCCCCCTTTTTCGTGTTCATCGATGCGGGAAGATCGGCCCCCGATAATCGCCGGCGGTCAGTGGCTGGCGCGGTGGTTGAGATCGTGGCCGAGGGCGAGAATGGCGACGCCGAGCAGCGTGTAGGCACTTTCCTGCCAGCCATGATCCATGGTCAGCGCGCCGGCCATGATGCCAAGGCCGAGCGAACCGATCGCGGCGGGCATCATGAAGCGATGGACGAGCGCGCCATGGCCGAGCGCGATCGCGCCCATCAGGATGGCAAGCGCCAGCCCCGCTTCATGGAAGATCGGACTGTCGAAAATGCCGCCGGCCGATGCCAGCAGGCCCAGCACCACTGCGGTCAGGAAACAATGCGCGACGCACAGGCCCGAAAGCGCCATCGCAAGGCGATCGAGGCGTCCGGATTCCAGGGCGTGACGGAAGCTGAGCAGCATGGTGCGTGCTACATAGTCGAGACCGGCATAAGTTACAACATAACATCACCGATTTTTCGGGCGGGAAAGATGCTCTCGTTCCGCCGGACCGTCAGGCAGCGAAGCGCAGACAGTTGCGGCCGCTGCCCTTGGCGGCATAGAGCGCCTTGTCCGCCGCCTCCATCAGGGTCGCGGCGCTGGCGCAGCCGTCCAGTTCGACAAGGCCGGCGCTGAAGGTGATGGCGATATCCTCGCCATTGCCAAGCGGGAAAGGCCGGACCCCGACGCGGGTGCGCAGATGCTCGCAGATGCGTTCCGCCCGTTCCAGATCGACATCGGGCAGCAGCACGGCAAATTCCTCGCCGCCCAGGCGGCCGACGCTGCCGGTGCCACGCAGAGCCTGGCGCAGCCGCTCGACAAAGCCCACCAGCACCCGGTCGCCGGCGGCATGGCCATGGCGGTCATTGACCGACTTGAAATGGTCGATGTCGATCAGCAGCAGGCAGGCCCGCCCACCGGCGGCGACACGGGCGATCTGGTCGTCCAGCTTTTCCTGCAGCGCGCGGCGGCTGTCGGCACCGGTCAGGGCATCCTGCGCCGCCGCCTGGTGCAGCGCTCGCTGGCGCGCCTTGTGGCGGGAAATGTCGCGCACGGTGCTGATGACGCCGATCGCCCGCCCCTGCTCGTCCAGCACGGCGCGGACCAGCATCTCATACCAGTCGAAATCATTGTCCGGCCGGTTGGGGCGAAATTCGACCGCATGCGCCTCCCCCGGATGGGCGAGCGCGCGGCGATGGGTGACGATTGCGAAGGGCCGATATTCCGGGTCGATCAGGTCGACGGCGGGCTGGCCCAACAGTTTGTCTGCATCAATGCCGATCTGGTCCACGGCCGAAGGCGAGACATATTGGATGATGCCGTCGATGCTGAGATTGACCACGCCGTCGCCGCTATGTTCGGCAAAGGCGCGATAGCGCGCCTCGCTGTCGCGCAGCATGCGGATCAGCCGGCGACGGCTGTTGAGTTCGGCGGCCACGGGGACCGACAAAAGGAAGCTGAGCGCCAGATAGAATTGGAAGAACTGGATTCGTTCGGGAATGCCGGCCGCGACCAGACGGAGCGGTCCATGGCCGGTCATGGTCGCCGTGCCGCCGATCAGGGCGAGGATGACGATCGCCGCCGCCGACCCTGCATAGCCGGTGCGGAAGGCGATCAGCACCAGCGGCAGCAGCGAGGCGAACAGCATCGGATAACCGGCACCATAAAAGATCCACCAGGCGCACAGGGCGAAGGCGGACAACAGGCCGAACGCCTCCAGCCGCTCGACCGGCCGGGCCTGGCGCGCCCAGCGGCTCACCTCCCCCTGCAGCAGGATCAGCAGCAACGGCGTGCAGATGAGGCCGCCCAGCACATGGCCGCTATACCATTGCAGCCAGACATGGGGGAAATCACCGCCCAGCAGGATAGCGACCACCAGCCCGGCGCCGATACCGGCAAGGACATTGGCAACGCCCGCCAGCGCGAAGATGAAGATGGACAATTCGCGCATCGATGCGGCGATCTGTCGCCCGACGCCCAGCCGGCGGCAGATATAGGCGACCACCAGCGCCTCCCCGACATTGAGGATAGCCATCGGCACCGCCGCCATTGCGCCGATGCCGAACAGCGCCGTCGCGATCGAGCTGGCGACCATGCAGGAGAGGATGAGACGCGGCCAGGCGCGCATGCGCGCGGTCATCATTTCCGCCATCAGCAGGGCATTGGCGCCCCAGATGAAGGCCAAGCCGCCTTCGAATCGCGATGTCAGCAGAGCAAGCGACGCGACCGCAAAGTAAAGCAGGCCGGTAAATACCGACATTTTCAGGGAAATATGGCGAAGGGCGGGCCGCGTCATGTTCCCATCCGGGTTAAGCGGACAATGTTAATATATATTCCTATGCCGCCGACTATTTGACGACGACTAAAGCAAACAGGCCCCGGCGATCATCACCGGGGCCTGATTTGATAATATTACATGTTTATTCAACTGGATGCGTCAGCCAACAGCGCATCGGTCGGGGCCGAAATCGACGGATTGCGATCCTTGATCGTGGCCCGCGCCTGGCGCACGCCGGCGCCATAGTCGGGATGGACCTGGTCGAAGAGCTTGCACTGGCGCTCCTCGATCGCGTCCGGGATATCGCCCATGGCGGCGGCGATATTGGCGAAGAGCCGCGCCTTCTGCGCATCGTCGAACAGGTTGAACAGCGCGCGCGGCTGGCCGAAATCATCATTGCCTTCGCGATGATTATAGCGGTCGGCATCGCCCGAAATCTTCAACGGCGGCTCCAGGAAGCGCTGATCCTCTACCGGCCCGCCAAAGCTGTTGGGCTCATAATAGGCGGCCGGGTTCGGATTGTTCGGGAAGAAGCGCATCGCCCCGTCCTTGTGATAATGATGCACCGGGCATTTGGGCGCGTTGACCGGCAGCGCCTCATAATGGGTGCCGATCCGGTGCCGGTGCGCATCGGCATAGGAGAAGATGCGCGCCTGGAGCATCTTGTCGGGCGAGAAGCCGATGCCCGGCACGATGTTGGACGGCGAGAAGGCGGCCTGCTCGATCTCCGCGAAATAATTGTCGGCGTTGCGGTTCAGCTCCAGCACGCCGACGTCGATCGGCGGATAATCGGCATGCGGCCAGACCTTGGTGAGGTCGAACGGATTATAGGGCGTCTTGTCCGCATCCAGTTCCGGCATGATCTGGACCTGCATCTTCCATTTGGGGAAGTCGCCCTTCTCGATCGCCTCGAACAGATCCTCCTGCGTGGATTCGCGGGTGCGACCGACGACATCCGCCGCTTCCTCATTGGTCCAGTGGCGGTGGCCCTGCATCGTCTTGAAGTGGAACTTCACCCAGAAACGCTCGCCGGCGTCGTTGATGAAGCTGAAAGTGTGGCTGCCATAGCCATTGATATGGCGCACATCGGTCGGCAGGCCGCGATCCGACATCAGGATCGTCACCTGGTGCAGCGATTCAGGGCTCAAGGACCAGAAGTCCCACATTGCCGTGGGCGAGCGCAGGTTGGTGCGCGGATGGCGCTTCTGCGTGTGGATGAAATCGGGGAATTTCAGCGGATCGCGCACGAAGAAGACCGGCGTGTTGTTACCGACCAGATCCCAATTGCCTTCGGGCGTATAGAATTTCATCGCAAAGCCGCGCACGTCACGCTCGGCATCGGCCGCGCCCAATTCGCCGGCCACGGTCGAGAAGCGCAGGATCATCGGCGTCTGCGCGCCCGGCTGGAGCGCCTTGGCCTTGGTATATTTGGAAATGTCGCCAGTGATCGTCAGCGTGCCATAGGCACCCCAGCCCTTGGCATGGACGACGCGTTCGGGGATGCGTTCGCGATTCTGGTGCGCCAGCTTTTCGAGCAGCTGATAATCCTGGAGCAGCAGCGGGCCACGCGGGCCTGCGCTCAGGCTGTTCTGATTATCGGCAATCGGCGCACCCGCGCTCGTCGTCATCACTGGCTTATCGACCATATCGTCCTCCTCGGCTTTGGATGAGAACAGGCTAAGGCCCCGCGAAGTTTCAGAAAAACTGATTAAATCGGATTGGGTGATCGATTTTTACGGTCAATCTGAAGATCGCCCGAGTCAGGAGGTCAGCGCCCGATCGCGCAGGCGGTGCCATGCCGACAGTCGCGCATCGCGCGGCTGCGGCAGCATTGCCGGATCAAATCGAGTCGTTTTCCCTGCCATCGTCGCGGCCTCGTCCAGGGAGCGGAACAATCCAGCCCCCAGCCCTGCCAGCATGGCCGCACCCAGCGCCGTGGTTTCCACATCCGTCGGACGATCCACACTGACATCGAGCATATCAGCGATATCCTGGGCGATCCAGTCATTGGCGCTCATGCCACCGTCGATCCGCAGCTGGCGCCAGGGTGCGCCGTCGGCGGCGAAGGCGGTGGCGAGGTCGGACAATTGGTGCGAGAGGGATTCAAGCGCGGCGCGGACGATATGCGCACGGGTCGATCCCTGGGTGAGGCCGGCGATGACGCCGTTCACGTCCGGCCGCCAGTGCGGCGCGCCCAGCCCCGCCAGCGCCGGCAGCATCAGCACGCCGCCGCTGTCGGGCACCGATCTGGCCAGCGCCTCCGTCTCCGCCGCCGATCCGATCAGCCCCAACTGGTCGCGCAGCCATTTGATGAGATTGCCGGCGATGAAGATCGATCCTTCGAGTGCATAGATGCGCTGGTCGCCGATCCGGTAGAGCAGGGTGCCGAGCAGGCGATGGCGCGAGGCCGGCATCTGCGCGCCCATATTGGCGAGGATGAAGGCGCCGGTGCCCAGGGTCGCCTTGGCATCGCCGGGCGTCAGGCAGGCCTGGCCGATGCTGGCCGCCTGCTGATCGCCGGCCAGTCCGCGGATCGGGATGGCGCCGCCGAACAGCTCTGCCAGCGTCTCGCCAAAGGCGCCGGCATTGTCGACGATTTCGGGCAGTGCGACGCGGGGCACGCCGAACAGGTCGCACAAGGCCGGATCCCAATCGGTGCCGTCGAGCGCCACCAGCTGGGTGCGGCTGGCATTGCTGGCGTCGCTGACATGCAGGCCGCCGGTCAGTTTCCATGCCAGCCAGCTTTCGATCGTGCCGAGCGCCAGCGCGTCCCCCGCCTGTGTCACGGCCGGCACATGGTCGATCAGCCAGCGCATCTTGCTGGCGGAAAAATAGGGATCGACGACAAGGCCGGTGCGCTGTTGCAGCATCGCTTCATGGCCGGCTTCGCGCAGCGCCGTGCATTGCGCCGCCGTGCGCCGATCCTGCCAGACGATGGCGGGCGCCAGCGGTTCGCCGGTGCGCCGGTCCCAGGCGACCACCGTCTCGCGCTGGTTGGTGATGCCGATGGCAGCGATCCAGTCGGCGCCGCCCGCCCGGTCCACCATCTGGCGGGCGCAATCGCGCGTGCGGGTCCAGATTTCGGCGGCGTCATGCTCGACCCAGCCGGGCTGTGGATAATATTGGGTCAGTTCCGCCTGCGCCATCGCAATGCGGCGGCCGTCAGGGGCATAGAGCATCGCGCGGGTCGAGGTCGTCCCCTCGTCCAGCACCAGCAGATAGCGGTCGGTCATGCCCTCTCCTCAAGCCAGGCATCGAGCGCGGCCAGTTGCGCGGCGTCGAAGCGCAGGCCCAATTTGGTCCGGCGCCAGAGAATATCCTCGCTGCTCTGTGCCCATTCGCGCGCAAGCAGGTAGCAGAGTTCCGCTTCGGTCAGGCCATGGCCGAAATCCCGGCCCAGGTCCGACCAGTCGCGCGCCGCGCCCAGCCAGTCGCGGGCACGGGTGCCATAGGCGCAGCCGATCCGCTCGGCCGTGTCGAGATCGAGAAAGGGGTAGTCGCCCGCCAGCGCAGCGACGAGATCGGCCAGGCCGGTCATCGGGAAATCGCCGCCGGGCAGCGGCGCGTCCGCCGTCCAGTCATCACCCGCGAGCGCAGGCAGGAGAGGCTTCAGCAGGGCGATCGCCTCCGCCGCGAGATGGCGATAGGTGGTGATCTTGCCACCATAGATGCTGAGCAGCGGTGGCGCGTCCTCCTCCCGGTCGAGGTCGAAATGATAGCCGCGCGTTGCCGATTCCGGCCGGGCCGATCCATCGTCGATCAGCGGCCGGACGCCGGCAAAGGCCCAGACGACATCGGCGGGGCTGATCGACCGGGCGAAATAGCGGTTCGCGCCCTCGCACAGATAGGCGATTTCCTCGGCACTGGCCGCGATCGGATCGACGCCGTCCTGATGATCGCGGTCGGTTGTGCCGATCAGCGTGTAGAGATGCTGATAGGGGATGGCGAAGAAGATGCGGCCGTCGGGCAGCTGGAAGAAATAGGCCATGCCATGGTCGAACAGGCGCGGCACGACGATATGCGATCCGCGCACCAACCGGATGAGCCGGTCGGCGCGGCGATCGGCCCGGTCCAGCAGGTCGAGCACGGCAGGACCAGTGGCATTGACCACGACCCGCGCTTGGAAGGTTTGCGCCTGCCCCGCCGCATCGCGCGCATGGATACGCCAATGATCGCCAGCCTGCTCCAGCCGCAGCACCTGCGTGCGGGGGCGGATATCGGCGCCATGATCGGCGGCGTCGCGGGCATTGAGGATGACCAGCCGGGCGTCATCGACCCAGCCGTCCGAATAGACATAGGCGGGGCCAAAACCGGCCCGCAGCGGCACGCCGGCGACATGATGATGCAGGTCGATCGCCTCGGTCGCCGGCAGGGCGCGGCGGCCACCGATATGATCGTAGAGGAAGAGGCCGAGGCGCAGCAGCCAGCGCGGGCGCAGCCCCTGGACCCAGGGCAGGACGAAACGCATCGGCTGGATGATGTGCGGCGCGATGCGCCACAGCCTTTCCCGTTCGGCCAGGGATTCGCGGACCAGGCCGAAGGCGCGATGTTCCAGATAGCGCAGCCCGCCATGGATGAGCTTGGTCGAGGCCGAGGAGGTGCCCTGTGCCAGGTCGCCGCGTTCGAGCAGCAGCACGCTTGCCCCCCGCCCCGCCGCATCGCGCGCAATGCCGCACCCGTTCACCCCGCCGCCGATCACGGCAAGGTCGTGGATGAAAGGGGCCGTCTCCTGCGTCACGCCGCCGTTCTAGCGGCAAAATGCTGCCCCCGATATTAACGAAGGCAAGATCGTGAAAATTCATCCGGCCAGCGCCACGCGCGGTCGCCCATGGTGCCGGCCGAATGCCTGCGCGCCCCCACGCGCGTCAGAAGGGCGTACCGTCAGGCGAGGCTGTCGACCACCAGTCCGCTATTGCTGCTGCTCGTGGTGCTGCTGGTCGATCCGTAGAGCGACTGGCTGAGGCTGGAGCGGAGATTTTCGAGGAAGGCGATGATCGAATCCAGCTGATCGGTGGCGCTGGTCGCACTCGTTTCGCTGGTCGTGCTGCTATCATCATCGCTGCTGTCCTCGGCCGGGCGCGGCGGCGGTGGGCCGCGCATACCCTGTGGCCCCTGCATCCCGTCCATGGCGGCCAGGCCGTCGATGCTCATGCCGTCGTCGCCATCGGCCGACGCTCCCGCGCCGCCCGGTCCCTGGGCAAAGAGGCTCTGCAACTGCGCCGCCTGATCCTCGGTCAGGGTGCCGGCCGACACCTGTTCGTCGATCAGGGAATCGATCCGGTCCTTCATCGAAGACGGATCGAGCCGAGAGCTGCTCGAACTGGCGGAGCTGCTGAGCGCGGAATCGATGGAATCGAGCGCGGTTTCGAGCGCGTCGCCATCCGTTTCCGAGATGGAGCCGGCCTCCACCGCGGCGTCGATGCGATTGGTCATCGACATGCGCGGCGATGGCGGCATGGTCATGCTGTTGTAACTGCTGATAGTCGTCATGCTGGAAGTCCCCACTTCGTTTAGCGGGACCATTCATGCCGAATAAGTCTGAAAAAACATTGTATTTCAATCATGTAATTGATTGAAATAGAGACGCTACACTGACCAAGAAACGGTTAAGCGCACGCCCTTACCTGATGATATCAGGCCTTTTCCAGCGTGCATTGCAGCGGGTGCTGGTTCTGCCGGGCGAAATCCATCACCTGGTTCACCTTGGTCTCGGCCACTTCATAGCTGAAGATGCCGCACACGCCGACGCCGCGCTGATGGACGTGCAGCATCACCCGCGTCGCTTCCTCCATATCCATGCGGAAGAAATGCTGGAGGACATGCACGACGAACTCCATCGGGGTGTAATCGTCGTTCAGCATCAACACCTTGTAGAGCGACGGCTTCTTGGTGCGGGTGCGGGTACGCGTGGCGACGCCGATGTTCGGGTCATTGTCGCCCGTATCGTCCTGATCCGGACCGGCCCTGAAGGGCGCGCCTGCCGATGCGTTGAAGAGATGGTTCATGATGCAGAAGAATATGGCGATTTGTCCTGCCAAGGCAAGGGGGCCGACCGCATGCCATCGCTGCGTAACCACGTTTCCCCGGCGAGAAAAAAGGCGATGCTCCGACCGGAGCACCGCCCTTGTTCATCATCCCGGCCGGATATCGGCCCGGAAATTCGGCTGTAAAATCAGCCCGCCTCAGGCGGCGAGCGACTTCACCTTGTCGGTGACCAGGGTCACGCGCGCGGTCAGCGGCTGGCTGATGTCGCCGGCCAGCTTCATGAAGGCTTCGCTGCTCTTGGCGGCTTCCTTGGTGAACTCGTCGAAGCTGCTCGACAGGAACTGGCTCTGCAGCTGGAAGAATTCGGTCGGGGTCTTGGCGGTCGAGAAGCTCTTGATCGAGGCGGTCGCCTTCTCGAAGCTCTTGCGGCTGTAGTCGACGGCTTCCTGGCCCAGCGTCTCGAAGCCCTTGGCCGCGATCTTGCCCGATTCCACCAGCGCTTCGACATTGCCCTTGGCGATGTCGCTCAGCTCTTCCATCGCCTTGGTCGACTTTTCGACACCGGCCTTCGCCTTCTCGTTCAGGTCGGCATAGGCCGTTTCCATCTTGGCCTTGGTATCTTCGGCGAACTTCTTACCGGTTTCGAGGATATCGTTCATGATCAATGTTCCTTCCGTGGCAGGCAGCGTCTTCGCTTTGGTCTTCGGGGCGGACACAGGCTCCGGAGCCACTACCGCCTCAACATCTTCAACAATCGGTTCGGGCGCGGCATCCACCGCCGTCGTCGCCGCGACCACCGCCACCGGATCGGCAACGGGTGCCGGTTCCGCAGCAGGAGCTTCAGCAGCCGCGACCGGCGCCGGCTTCTTCGCTACCGGCTTGGGCGCAGGCGCCTTTGCCGGAGCAGCCTTGGCGACGGGTTTGCGCGGGGCAGGCTTTTTGGGCGCGGGCTTCTCACCCAGGGCGGACTCAGCCGCCTTGAGTGCCTCACTGGCAGACAAGGTTGCGGAACCGCTTTTCGCGACCGGCTTGGCACGCGCAGACTTAGGGGTAACGGCCATCGACCATCCTCCGTTTGTTGCACTGCACAATAAGCCTTATCCCAAAGGATTACAAGGCCCATTGTGCAGTGCAACAAATCAGACATATTGATGTTTCGACACTGATCGGCGGCCAATGGGGAATGGCTGAAATCCGCGCCTCTACCGGGCTTTTACGTAACGTCCGGGCGCATCTTCTATTGCCCGAAGCTTGCCGCCGCCCGGCTTGCGCGCGCCGCGGACAGCCACTTCGCGCGAATCGATGCCGCGCAGCCATTCGGCCCAGTCCGGCCACCAGCTGCCCTTGGTCTCGCGCGCAGCCGCAACAAAATCATCCAGCGTCGGCTGCGGCGCGTCGGCGGTCCAATATTGATATTTCTGCGCGACCGGCGGGTTGATGACGCCGGCGATATGGCCCGAGCCGGCCAGCAGGAAGCGTACCGGCCCGGCGAGATGCTCGGTCAGTTTCCACACGCTTTCGAGCGGGGCGATATGATCCTCCTTGCCGGCTTGGACATAGGCGGGCGTGTGGATCTGCGTCAGGTCGATCGGCG
Source organism: Sphingobium sp. IP1 (assembly GCF_002708645.1). NCBI lineage: Bacteria > Pseudomonadati > Pseudomonadota > Alphaproteobacteria > Sphingomonadales > Sphingobiaceae > Sphingobium > Sphingobium sp. IP1. The sequence continues at coordinate 25,601 of NZ_NOIW01000001.1, read as the reverse complement.
TGCCCGCCACGCTGATCGCGCCTGGCACCACCAGCATATTGTCGCGATAGAGCTGGGTCAGATAGTCGCGATGCCAGCGCGCCGGCAGATTGGTGGTGTCGCCATTCCAGTAGAGCAGGTCGAAGGGCGGATAGTCCATGCCGAGCAGATAGTTGTTGACCACATAGTTCCAGATGAGGTCGCGCCCGCGCAGCAGGTTGAAGGTCGCCGCCATGTAGCGCCCGTCGAGAAAGCCGCTGGAGGAGAGACGATCGACCAGCTTCATCTGCTCGTCATCGACGAACAGGGTAAGATCGCCGGCCGCACTGAAATCCACTTGCGCCGTGAAGAAGGTCGCGCTCGCCACCTTGTCCGCTTCCCCCCGCGCGGCCAGCAAGGCCAGCGTGGCGGCCAGCGTCGTGCCCGCCACACAATAGCCGATGGTGTGGACGCTGGGCACGTTCAGCAAGTCGCGCACCGTGTCGATCGCGTCGATCTGGCCATTGAGGATATAATCGTCCCAGACCATGTCCTTCATCGAGGCGTCGGCCGACTTCCACGAGACGAGGAAGACGCTGATCCCCTGGTCCACCGCCCATTTGACGAAGCTCTTCTCCGGCGAGAGATCGAGAATGTAGAAGCGATTGATCCAGGGCGGGAAGATGATCAGCGGCGTCGCCAGCACCCTGGGCGTCGAGGGCGCATAATGGATCAGCTGGTAGAGCGGGGTTTCGTGAACCACCTTGCCCGGCGTCGCGGCGATGTTGCGCCCCAGTTCGAACTGGGTGCCGTCGGTATGGGTGAGCTGGCCCTTCTCCATGTCGGCCAGCATATGCTGGAGGCCCTTCACCAGATTCTCGCCGCCGCTCTGGATCGTCTTTTCCACGACCGTCGGATTCATCAGCGGGAAGTTGGACGGCGCCATCGCGTCGAGCATGCCGGTGGTGGCAAAGCGCAGCTTGGCCTTCGCCTTGGGATCGACGCCGTCGACCGCATCGGCCAGGTTCATCAGATAGTCGGAGATCAGCAGATAGCTTTGCCGGATCAGGTCATAGAAGGGATGGGTCGTCCAGGCCGGATCGGCAAAGCGCCGGTCCTTGCGCGCGGCCGGGCTGTCGGCCGGCGGCGGATCGGGCTGGTCGCGCAGCAGGCCGCCGGAATCGAGAAAGCGCTGCCACAGCGCCAGCCCTTCATCGGCAAAGCTGGTCTGGATGCGGGCGACGGTCTCGAGATCGAAGGGCAGCACCCGGCCGGTCGCGCCCGCCGCCTGCTCCAGCATCAATTGCTGCGCGCGGCCCAGCACCTGGGTCCATTTCTGCATCTCCGCCAAGGTCGGGAGATGGGGCTCCAGGACATCCTGCGTTTCCATGGCCACCTTCCTCCTCCTGGCATTGCCGATATCAGCCGCTTTCACTGGCGCGCCGCAGCCTGGCGGGTTATAGCCAGATTGTGACACGCCGAATGCGTGCCACGCACTATTCCTTACCGAGAGCTTTCAGGAAAGCCCCTATAATGTCCGAAGAATTCTACCGCATGAAGCGCCTGCCGCCCTATGTCATCGCCGAAGTGAACGCGATGCGAGCCGCAGCCCGCGCCGCGGGAGAGGATATTATCGACCTGGGCATGGGCAATCCCGACCTGCCGCCGCCCGATCATGTCATCGCCAAGCTGGTCGAAGTCGCCAGCAAGCCGGACGCCCATGGCTATTCCCAGTCCAAGGGGATTCCGGGCCTCCGCAAGGCCCAGGCCAATTATTATGGCCGCCGTTTCGGCGTCGATGTCGACCCGGAAACCGAAGTCGTCGTGACCATGGGATCGAAGGAAGGGCTGGCCAGCCTCGCCACCGCGATCACCGCGCCGGGCGACGTGGTGCTGGCGCCCAACCCCAGCTACCCGATCCACATGTTCGGCTTCATCATCGCAGGGGCCACCATCCGGTCGGTGCCGACGACGCCGGACGAGAATTATTTCCGCGCGCTCGACCGCGCCATGGCCTTCACCGTGCCGCGCCCGTCGATCCTGGTGGTCAATTATCCGTCCAACCCGACGGCGGAGACAGTGGACCTCGCCTTCTACGAGCGGCTCGTCGCCTGGGCGAAGGAGAACAAGGTCTGGGTGCTGAGCGACCTCGCTTATTCCGAGCTTTATTATGACGGCAACCCGACGCCCTCCATCCTGCAGGTGCCGGGCGCCAAGGATGTCGCGATCGAGTTCACGTCCCTGTCCAAGACCTATTCGATGGCCGGCTGGCGCATCGGCTTTGCGGTCGGCAACAAGCAGCTGATCGCGGCGATGAGCCGGGTGAAGAGCTATCTCGACTATGGCGCCTTCACGCCGATCCAGGCGGCCGCCTGCGCCGCGCTCAACGGGCCGCAGGACATCGTCGCCAAGAATCGCGAACTCTATCACAAGCGCCGCGACGTGATGGTCGAGAGCTTTTCCCGCGCCGGATGGGACATTCCCGCGCCGCGCGCGTCGATGTTCGCCTGGGCGCCGCTGCCGCCCGCGCTCAAGGACATGGGCAGCCTGGAATTTTCCAAGCAGCTGCTGACCCATGCCAAGGTCGCGGTCGCGCCGGGCGTGGGCTATGGCGAGGATGGCGAAGGCTATGTCCGCATCGCCATGGTCGAGAATGAGCAACGGCTCCGCCAGGCGGCCCGCAACATCAAGCAGTATCTCAAGTCGATGGGCGTCAACACGCCTTCGTCCAAGGGCGCTGCCTGACCGTCACGCGCCTGGCGCGCCCGAACCATGACCATGATCGCCGTCGGACATTGGTGTGTCCGGCGGCGTTTGCTTTAGCGCCCCCTTGCCCCTTGGCCCGCGATCAAGGATAGAAGCGAGGGATGAGAGGACCAAGTCGATGATCCCCCTTCCGCAGGTCAGCCAGGTCGCCCAGACGATCCAGCTGGCGCTTGCCCCTGTCTTCCTGCTCGCCGGTATCGGCGCGTTCCTCAATGTCTGCGTCAGCCGCTTGGCCCGCATCATCGATCGCGCCCGCGCGGTCGAGGAATGGGTGCTGAGCACGCGTGGCAAGGAACATGACCGGATGGTGAGCGAGATCCGCGTGCTCGACCGGCGCATGAGCGTGGTCAATGGCGCGATCTTCCTGTCGGTGGCGTCGGCCTGCGCGGTCTGTCTGGTCGTCATCCTGCTGTTCGCGGGCAATCTGTTCAACGCCCATCTCGGCACGCCGGTGGCGATCCTGTTCAGCCTGGCGATGGTGCTGCAGGCCGCCGCCTTCGGCACCTTCATCCAGGAAATCCGCCTGGCGTCGCGCACCATCCATATCCGCAACGAGGTGCTCTACCACAAGGTGGAGGAGGAAGAGGCGGCATGACGCGCTTCACCGTCAACGACCGGCCGGTGCAATATCGGATGGACCCGGAGACGCCTTTGCTGTGGGCGCTGCGCGACGCGTCGAACCTGACGGGGACCAAATATGGCTGCGGCACCGGCGATTGCGGCGCCTGCACCGTGGATATCGACGGCGAGGCGGTGCGGTCCTGCCAGGTGACGATCGGCAAGACCGAGGGCCGGTTCGTGACGACGATCGAGGCGCTGTCGCCCGATCGCGGCCATCCGCTGCAACAGGCGTTCGCGGCCGAGAATGTCTCCCAATGCGGTTATTGCATGTCCGGCATCATCATGGCGGCGTCGGTATTGCTGCGGCGGACCAACGACCCGACCGATGCGGAGATCGATGCGGCGATCACCAATATCTGTCGCTGCGGCGTCTATCCCCGGCTGCGCGGTGCGATCAAGCGCGCCGGCCGGATCATGCGTGGCGAGGATCAGGCGGGCGACGGCCCGATCCAGGCCGCACCCCCGCCCGGCATCACGCCGGACGAGGCGGTGCGCGCCGTGCCGGCGCTGCGCAAGCCCTAGAAATCGGCCTTAACCGAAGCGATAGCCGGAAACCGTCCAGCCCAGCACCGTGCTGCGATGGGCACAGATGGCGGCGTCCTCGCCGCCGGCCCCCAGCGCCACCATCAGCGGCAGCAGATGTTCCTCGCGCGGATGGGCGAAGCGGGCATGGGGCAGATGATCCCAGGCGGCGACGCGGGCCGCCCGCCGAGCCGGGTCGGGATCGGTCACGGCATCGCGCAGCGCATCGTCCCATTCGCGCGAAGGCGCCGTCGCCATCACACCACGCACGCGCAGATTGTGGAAGCTCATGCCCGATCCGACAATCAGCACGCCTTCGTCGCGCAGCGGCGCCAGCGCGCGACCGGCGGCGATATGGGCGGCGGGATCGAGATCGCGACGCAGCGACAGCTGGGCGACCGGAATGTCGGCATCGGGCAGCGCAACCTTCATCGGGATGAAGACGCCATGGTCCCAGCCGCGTTCGGATTCGCGCGCTGTGGGAAAGCCTGCCTGTTCCAGCAGCGCGGCCGCACGTTCGGCAAGCGCGGGCGCACCCGGCGCGTCCCAGCGGAGCTGATAAGTGTGCGGCGGGAAGCCGAAATAGTCGAACAGCAAGGGCGGCCGGGCGCCGTCATGGACGGTGAAACCGGGCGTTTCCCAATGGCCCGACACCAGCAGGATCGCGCGCGGTCGTTCCGGCAGGTCGGCGATCAGGCCGGCAAGATACTCCTGCATCGGCTGCCACATGGCGTCGCTGTGCGGGTGTTGGGGATCGGTGGGTTCCATGAAGAAGCAGGGACCACCGCCATGGGGGATGAACAAGGCTGGCTGTTTCATGCCCGCCTAGATCGGATGTCGGCGCCGCCCGCGCAACGCGCCAGGCGGAAACCGACTGTTTCCGGTCAGCCCCTGGCCAGCATCGGGGCGATCGCCTGGGCCAGGGTCGCGCCCGAATAGGGTTTCTTGAGCAGGATGACGTCACTGAAGCGATCCGGCAGGTCGAGCCCGTCGCCATAGCCAGTGGCGAACAGGAAGGGCACGCCGCGTTCCGCCAGCATGTCCGCGATCGGCAGGCTGGTCTCATTGCCCAGATTGAAGTCGAGCACGGCGAGGTCGACCGGATGGAGCGTGATCGCCTCATGCGCGCGGCCGATGCTGGCAGCGGTCACCACCTGCGCGCCGAGGTCGCGCAGCGCATCCTCGCCATCCATGGCGATGATCATATTATCCTCGACCAGCAATATCTGCCGCCCCTTGAGCAGATGCGGTGAGGGAGCGGGCGCCGGCTTGGCGCGATCGGTGCCGGCCACGTCGGGCAGGATCGAGGCGACATGGGCGGACGGAATACAGAAGCGTGCCTCCAGCCCTGCCAGCCGATAATTGACCTCCGCCCGACCACCCAGATCATAGGGGATGGAACGCTCGATCACGGTCGAGCCGAAGCCCCGGCGCGAGGGCGCGACGACCGCCGGGCCGCCGCTTTCCAGCCAGTGGAGCAGCAGGCTGCCCTCGGCATCGACATGCCAGTCGATCGCCACCGATCCATTGTCGGACAGCGCGCCATATTTGGCGGCATTGGTCAGCAGTTCGTGGATGACGAGCGCCAGCACGGTGAAGGCGGCGGGGGTCAGCAGCACATTGGGGCCGGTGAGCTTCACCCGGTCGCGCCGGTCGCCGAGATAGGCGCCAGCCTCCACCTCGATCAGGTCATAGAGGCGCGCGGGCGCCCAGCGATCGGCGGTGATCTGGTCATGGGCACGGGCCAGCGCATGGACACGGCTTTCCAGCGTGCCGATGAACTGGTCGACCGACATGGCGCTGTCGCGGGTCTGGGAAATCAGGCCACGGATCAGCGCGAGGATGTTGCGGACGCGATGGTTGAGTTCCGCGATCAGCAATTCCTGCTTCTCATGCGCGCGCTGCCGTTCCTCGTCAGCGGAATCGGACAGGCGCAGGATGACTTCAAGCAGCGCCGTGCGCAGCGCTTCGGCGACACGCAGTTCGGCCGGCATGAAGGCGACGGCCGTGCCCTTCACCAGTTCCGACCATTCCTCGAAACTCTTGCGCGGGGTCAGGCGCGGGCCGTTGGGGCCATATTCGATATGCTTGTCCTGCTTGCCGGCCCAGCGAACCGAACGCAGCTGTTCGGCACGGAACAGCACGACATAGTCGCGCGGCCGGCGCGAGATCGGAATGGCGAGCAAGCCGGCGGCGCGATCGGCATGGGCCAGGGCTTCCGGCATGATGCGGGCGATGCTGTCGGTGGTATAGACCTGGCTGGCGGCGGTGCGGTTGAGCATCGAAACGATCGCGGCGAAGGACGGCTCGTCCGGAGTCAGGCCCGACAGCGTCATCTGCCCGTCAATATAGATGCCCACGCCATCGGCGGGAATCGTGTCGAAGATGATGTCGCCCAGCCAGCGGGCGTTGGACATCAGGTCATGATCCTGCGCGACGGCGGAGAGCAGCCGGTCGGCGACCTGGCGCGCCTTGCCCTCATAGCTGGCGGTTTCCGCCCGCTCGCGCCCTTCCAGCATCATCGAGAAGATCTGGCCGAACAGTTCGGCGGCACTGCGCTGCGCGAAGCTGGGCAGGCGCGGCGCATAATGATGACAGGCGAACAGGCCCCACAGCTTGCCATCGACGATGATCGAGATGGAGAGCGAGGCCCCTACCCCCATGTTGCGCAGATATTCGATATGGATCGGCGATACCGCGCGGGTGACGCAGAGCGACATGTCGAGCGCGGCGCCGGCGGGATCGAGCGCCGGGATGACCGGCACCGGCGGCGCGTTGATATCCGCGATCACCCGGAAGATGTTGCGCATGTAGAGCGCCCGCGCCTGCGCCGGGATGTCGGAGGCCGGATAATGCAGGCCGAAGAAACTGTCGATGCCGGGGCGCAGCGCCTCCGCCACCACCTCGCCATCGCCATTGTCGGCAAAGCGATAGACCATCACCCGATCGAAGCCGGTGAGCGCCCGCACCTGGCGTGCGCCATCGCGCAGGAAGGCGGTCATGCTGTCCGCCTGCGCCAGCCGCGCGACCATCGAGCGGACCATGGAACTGGCCTCCATCTCGTCGGGCACGGCGGGCTCCGCCTCGATCACCACCAACTGGCCGGAGAAATGGACGGCCACGTCGAACGGCGCGCCGCCCTCCACCAGCGGCAGCGAGAAGACCCGCTCCACCGAATCGGGGCCACGCAGCAAAGTGATGCGATTGCGCAGCGTGTGGATCGCATCGGCGGTGAAGATCGCGCTGATCGGCTGGCCCAGCATCTGGTCCGGCACCAGGCCGATATGATCGGCACTGTTGGTCGAGACGCGCGACACCAGCCAGTCGGCGGTCAGGGCAACGAGAAAGCCGAAGGGCTGGACCGTGCCGAGCACATGAATCGGCTCGCGATCGCAATTATTGATGTCGACGGTGAAGCTCTGGGCTTCCGGGCTGGTCACATCAGTCACAGGCGACCTCCCGCTCGGCGCGCGCACCCGCCTCGAACAGGGTGAAGGCTGTCCGGGCGCCGGCGATCGCATCGTCCAGCCAGTCCGCATCGCCCTCAGCCGCTGCGTCATCCAGTTTCTGCTGGAAGGCGACCCAGCCGCCCTTGGCATGAACGGCGGACAGATAGGCACGGGGCAAGTTCTCGGCGACCTGCCGCGCGAGCATCGCGCCGCCCAGGCGCGATCCTTCGAGCGCATAGAGCAGGCCCCAGCGAAAGCCGTCGCCGCCCGTGGACGGCATCGACAGCGGCTCTGGCATAGCCTCCCCCAAGGCCGCAAGATCCTGCGCGATCAGCGCAAGGCGCGGCGAATCGGGTCGGGCGACCGGCTCAAGCGCGGCGATCGCGCGAGCATGGGCACGCAGGAAGGCGCGATAATCAGGCGCGGAAGCGAGCGAAAAATGGGAAAACAGGTCATCGACCCGTTGATGGCTCTCCATCGTCGCGGCGCGCAGGGCCTGTCTTACGCGGCCGGCATCGGCGGTTCTTATCACCCGTTGGTCCTAATGGTTGTTTGTCGGCACTGCACTGATCTGGATCAGCTTTGCGCCGAACAGCCCATTTACCGGGCTTTTCCGATGCAAGATGGTGGGATGGATGGAATGATCGAGATTGTCCATTGTTCCGGGACAGAATCTTTCAAATCGCTGACAGAAGAGTTCAGCATCGCGACATCGCCATCCGCGTAGAGATGCGGCATGAAGGGAACAGATGGTTCCCGCACGAGGAATCGGAACGATGCTGAGGAAATGGATGCTGGCCGGCCTGATGGGTGCGACGCTGCTGGGCGGCGTGGCACCGGCCTATGCCCAGCGCAACGACAATGGCGGCGGCCCGCGCGGCGAGCGCGGTGCAAGCAATCCCGGAAACCGGGGCGGCGACATGCGCGGCGCGCAGGGCAGCACGCGCTGGCAGGGCAACAGTGATCGCGGTGGCGATCGCGGCGGACGCCCGCAAATGGCAGCCCCCGCGCAGCGCTGGCAGGGTGGCCCCGAACGGGTCAGCCGGCCGGACCAGCGGCCCGACCAGCGCGCCGATCGCCCCAATGGCAATTGGCAGCGTCCCGGCAATCCGAACCCCGGCATGCAGCCGTCCGATCGTCCCGATGGGCGCGGCGATGGGCGCAGGGTAGACGCGCGGCCGGATAGTCGCTCCGACTGGAATCGGCAGGTCTGGGACCGGGATCGCAATGGCCGTGACTGGAACAACCGCAATCGTGACGGCCGCCCCGACGATCGGCGCTGGAGCGACAATGACCGGCGCGGCGATCGTCCCGGCTATCCGGGCAACTGGAACAATGGTGGCCGTCGCTATGACGATCGCACCCGCTGGGCCGACCAGCGCCGCTGGGACAATGGCTGGCGCCAGGACCGGCGCTATGACTGGTATGGCTATCGCAGCCGCTATGGCGACCGCTATCGCATGGGCCGCTATTATGCGCCGTCGGGCTGGAATTATGGCTATCGCAGCTTCTCGATCGGCGTGTTCCTGTCGGGTCCGCTCTACGGCAGCAGCTACTGGCTGAACGATCCCTATTATTACCGCCTGCCGCCGGCCTACGGCACGATGCGCTGGATCCGTTATTATGACGACGCGCTGCTGGTCGATATCCGCGACGGCTATGTCGTCGACGTGATCCGCAACTTCTTCTGGTGACAGCCTCCTGAACTGGCCTTCAGGACACTGGGCCCGGTGCGACACCGCACCGGGCCCTTTTTCATTGCGCGGCGCCGGTCGGAAATGGCAGGGAGGCGGCATGAACGAGATAGTGGATGATGGCGGCACCGCGTCGCCGGCCCGCGCCGCGATCGGCGATCGGGTGCGCGAGAAATTGAACCGCAACCCGCTGGTCAGCCGCATCGACAGCCCCCACCTGGAAATCTATGGGCGGCAGGATTTCCTGGGCGCGGAAGAATGCGCGGTGATGCGCGCGATCATCGACGCCGGCGCCCAGCCATCGACCCTGTTCACCGGCCGGGAAAATGCCGATTATCGCACCAGCCACAGCTGCAATCTCGACCGGGAAGACCCGCTGGTCCATGCGATCAGCGCCCGCATCTGTGCGATGACCGGGCTGGAGCCCGACCATGGCGAGACATTGCAGGGGCAGCGTTACACCCATGGCCAGGAATATAAGGTCCATTGCGACTATTTCCCGGTCAATGCCAGCTATTGGCCCGACATGCGCAAGACCGGTGGCCAGCGTAACTGGACGGCGATGATCTATCTGTCGCCGGTCGAGGGCGGGGGCGAGACCCATTTTCCGCGCTGCGAATTCATGGTGCCGCCGATCGAGGGGATGATCCTGATCTGGAACAACCTGAAACCCGACGGCGCGCCCAACCCCTATAGCCTGCACGCCGCCCGGCCGGTGGCTCAGGGCACCAAATATGTCGTCACCAAATGGTTTCGCGAACGCCCCTGGGTTCGCTGACCCAGAACATCGCGCGCCATTACACTTTGCGACATAAATGACTGGTTCCTGACAGCGCCGTTCCCGGACGGTTCAGCGAATCCACTCCATATTCAACATGTTGGTAAGGGAACCTGCCCCGCTTGAAGCGGTTGGAAGCGTCCCCGAGCCTCCAGATTGATGGGAGTAGAAATATGCGCAAGATCATCATCCTTGGCCTTCTTGCGGCCACCGTCGTCCCCAGCGTCGCTTCCGCCCAGTCCTATGGCGAGGCCCGCCGCAGCGAGCAGCGGCTGCGCGAAGACCAGCGCGACCTGCGCGCGGCCCAGCGCTATGGCGATCGCCGCGATGTCCGTGAAGCCCGTCGCGATGTTCGCGACTCCCGCCAGGAAGCGCGGGAAGACTGGCAGGATTATCGCCGCAGCCACCGCGACGTCTATCGCGCCGGCAACTGGAATGCGCCCTTCCGCTATTCGCGCTGGAATGCCGGCGCCCAGCTTCGCCCGGCCTATTATAGCTCGCGCTATTATATCGCCGATCCCTATCGCTATCGCCTGCCCCGTCCGGCCGTCAATCAGCGCTGGGTCCGCCACTATAACGACGTGATGCTGGTGAATGTGCGCACCGGCCGGGTGATGACCGTCCATCGCGGCTTCTTCTGGTAAGCCGATCGAAACAGGAAAGGCCCCGGACAGCGATGTCCGGGGCCTTTCTTTACCCCCTTGGCCGCGCCCCCCGTTTCCGGGCGGGCGCGGCCGATGCCGTGCCAGGCACGCCATCAGTCCGAAAGGGGGGTGGACCGTTCGCGAAACGCCCCTCGCGCGCGATGGTTCCCCCGCTTCTTTCCGATCAGGCGGCGAGCGCCTGCGCAATCAGCTTGCGGCTGTTGTCGATGCCATAGAGCGCGATGAAACTGCCCATGCGGGGGCCCTGATCGGCGCCCAGCAGCGTCTGGTAGAGCGCCTTGAACCAGTCGCGCAGTTCGGCGAAGCCAAAGGCTTCATCCTTGCCGATGGCATAGACAATATTCTGGATATCCTCCGCGCTGGCATCGGCCGGCAGCGCCGCGAGTTCTTCGTCCAACTGGCGCAGTGCGGCGGCTTCGTTGGCGTGCGGCGCGCGGCGCTGGAGCGTCGGCGCGACGAAATCGCGATGATAGGCGAGCGCATGGCCGATCAGCGCGTCCAGTTCCGGATAGGTTTCCGCACTGGCACCGGGCACATAATTCTGGAGATAGCTCCACACCTGTTCGCGGCTGGCATCGCCCATCACACCGACCAGATTGAGCAGCAGGCCGAAGGTTACCGGCAGTTCGCCCTGCGGCAGCTTGCCATCATGGATATGATGGACCGGGTTACCCAGCTGCTGCTCGATCGCCTGCTTGGGATAATTGCCGCGGAACTGCCAATATTCGTCGACCGCGCGCGGGATCACGCCCATGTGCAGCTGCTTGGCCTTCTTGGGCTCGCGATAGGCGTAGAAGGCCAGGCTTTCCCGCGGGCCATAGGTCAGCCACTGCTCGAGGCTGAGGCCGTTGCCCTTGGACTTGGAGATCTTCTCGCCCTTTTCGTCGAGGAACATCTCATAATTGAAGCCTTCGGGCGGACGGCCGCCAAGCGCGCGGCAGATCTTCGACGACTGGGTGACCGAGTCGATCAGATCCTTGCCCGCCATTTCATAGTCGACGCCCAGCGCATACCAGCGCATCGCCCAGTCGACCTTCCACTGCAGCTTCGCGCCGCCGCCCAGGATCGACTGCTCGATCGTCTCGCCCCCAGGAACGGAAGTGTCCACGAAACGGACGATGCCGGCTTCGGCATCGACCACCTCGACTGGCACCTGCAGCACGATGCCGCTCTTCGGGCTGATCGGCAGCACCGGCGAATAGGTCGCCTGCCGTTCCTTGCGCAGGGTCGGCAGCATGATGTCCATGATCGCCTGATAGCGGCGCAGCACCTGGCGCAGCGCTTCGTCGAAGGCGCCGGCCTGATAGCGTTCGGTGGCCGAGACAAATTCATAGTCGAAGCCGAAGCTGTCGAGAAATTCGCGCAGCATCGCATTATTGTGATGCGCGAAGCTTTCATATTTCTCGAACGGATCGGGCACCTGCGTCAGCGGCTTGCCCAGATAGTCGGCCAGCATCGCCTGGTTCGGCACATTGTCCGGCACCTTGCGGAAGCCGTCCAGATCGTCGCTGAACGCCACCAGCCGGGTCGGGATGTCCGACAGCGCGTGGAAGGCGTTGCGGACCATGGTGGTGCGCAGCACTTCGTTGAAGGTGCCGATATGCGGCAGGCCCGACGGACCATAGCCGGTCTCGAACAGGATATGGCCTTTCTCCGGCGCGCCATTGGGGTAACGCTTGAGAAGCTTGCGCGCCTCCTCATAGGGCCAGGCCTTGGACGCGTTCGCGGCGGTGCGGAGAATGTCGGATATGGTCATGATGCCAAAGCCCCTACCGCCGCAAAGGCCGAAAGGGAACGGCTTTTGGAGGCAAAAACGCGTTAAACCGGGCTTCATATTTAGATTTTGTTCACCCTGTTCCTCCATGGTCTGGTCATATGGAGGCTCCCATGCAGACACCCCGCAGCCGCGAACGGATTCCCGTCGACATCGCGATCACCATCACGACTGTGCTCGATAGCCTGGAAGGGACGATCGTCGATCTGAGCGCGGGCGGCGCGCAGGTCGTCGGCTGTTCGCTGCCGACCGGAAGCCAGTGTCAGCTGGATATTGATGGCTATAGTGTGTTCGGCACGGTGCGCTGGTCGGAAGAGGACCGGATGGGCATCCGTTTTCCCTATATCCTGACCGAAGGGCCTTTGTTCGAGCAGCTGGAGATGGCGCGCCTGGCCCGCCGCGCGCCGGTGGCGTTCCAGCCCCGACCGGCTGCGCCCGCCTTCATCTATTCCGGTCCCATGGGTTTTGGCCGCCGGACCAGTTGATCGGCGCATTTCGGTTTCCCTTTTGTTCGCCTTGCCCTAAGCCGGGCGGGTGATCGACCCCGCTGCCCTGCCCGCCCTCCATGCCAGCCATGGCGGCATCTGGCTGCGCGAAGGCAGCCGCACCATGGGCGTCGCCAAGGGGCAGGCCATCGCCCGCACCGCCGAGACGCCGACGCTGCTGCTCAATGCGCCGCTGACCGGTCAACGGCTGGGCTATCCCGATCTCAACGGGCTCGACCTGCTGGAACTCTGGGCCTTCGTCCATCCCGCGCGCTTTCTGGTGCCCACGCCCAAGGGGCTGGCCGAGGCGCTGGACCTGCCGCAACCGGCACAGGAAGGCGATATTCCGGCCCTGCTGCAGATGGCGGCGCGCGCGCTGCTCGACCGGCTCGATTCGCCGGAATGGAAAGAAAGGGAGGGCGGCTGGACCGCGGCGCAGGCGCTGCACCGGCTGCGCTGGCCCTGGTCGCCGCTGGTCGCGCCGCGCATCAGCCGCCCGGCGGAGGCGGAACGCTGGCTCTTTTCCAAGCTGCCCGAATGGGAGGAGGCTGCGCCCCGCCCTGCCCCGCGCACCGTCGCGATGGAGGAGGAGGCCGTGCTGGCGCGGCTCGACAGCCTGACCGGACCGGGCGCCGAACCCCGTCCCGGCCAGCGCGCCTATGCCGCCGCCGCGATGGAGGCCTTTCGCCCGCGCACGCATCGCGACCAGCCCAATATGCTGCTGGCGGAAGCCGGCACCGGCATCGGCAAGACGCTGGGCTATCTCGCTCCCGCCTCGCTCTGGGCCGCACAGGCGCAGGGCACGGTGTGGATATCCACCTATACCAAGGCGCTGCAACGCCAGCTCGACCGGGAATCGCTGCGCCTCTTCCCCGATCCGGCGACCGCCGCGCGACGCGTGGTGGTGCGCAAGGGACGGGAAAATTATCTCTGCCTGCTCAATCTGGAAGATGCGTTGCAGGGCGGTTTTGCCGGCCGCGCCGCCATATTGGCGCAACTGGTCGCGCGCTGGGCCGCCTTCTCCAAGGATGGCGACATGGTCGGCGGCGACCTGCCTGGCTGGCTGCCCATCCTGTTCCGGCGCAACGGCTCCACCGCGCTGACCGACCGGCGCGGCGAATGCATCTATGCCGGTTGCCCCCATTATCGGAAATGCTTCATCGAACGGTCGGCGCGGGCATCGGCCGAGGCTGACATCGTCATCGCCAATCATGCGCTGGTGATGATCAACGCCGCGCGCGGTCGCGAGACCGGGCAGCGCCCGCAGCGCATCGTCTTCGACGAGGGCCATCATCTATTCGACGCCGCCGATTCGACCTTCTCGGTCGCGCTGTCGGGGCAGGAGGCGATCGAACTGCGGCGCTGGGTGATGGGACCGGAAGGCGGATCGCGCGGCCGCCGCCGGGGCCTGGCCGCGCGCCTGTCCGACCTTGCCAGCTATGACGAGGAAGGGGGCGAGGCGATCCGCACTGCGGTCGAAGCCGCGCGCTCCCTGCCGGCCGACGACTGGCTGAAACGGATCGTCGCGGGTGAGCCTTTCGGCCCGCTGGAGGAACTGCTCGCCACGGTGCGCGGCACCGTCTTCGCGCGCGCCGCCGACAGCGGCGAGGCGGATGCCGGCTATGGGCTGGAGACCGAACTGGCCGAACCCGATGGACCGCTGGTCGAGGCGGCGCAGGAAGCGGCGATCGCCCTCGATGCGCTGCTGAAACCACTCGTCCGCTTGTCCAAGCGGCTGGAAGCGGTGCTGGAGGATGCGCCGGACTGGCTCGACGGCGCAGCGCGAGCGCGGATCGAAGGAGCGATCGGATCGCTGGGCTGGCGCCGCGACCTGATCAGCGCCTGGCTGGCGCTGCTGGCGCGGATCGGCGGCCCGGCCGACCCCGATTTCGTCGACTGGATGACGGTCGATCGGGTGGAAGGGCGCGAATATGATATCGGGCTGCACCGCCACTGGCTCGACCCGACCCGGCCGCTGGCCGAGGCGGTGCTGCAACCCGCGCAGGGGGTGATCGTCACCTCCGCCACGCTGAAGGGCGGCGGCGACTGGTCCAATGCCGAAGCCCGCAGCGGCGTCACCCACCTGCCCCACAGCGCCGAACGGTTCGAGGCGGCCAGCCCGTTCGACTATCCCGGTCGGGCCGAGGTGCTGATCGTCACCGACATCAAGCGCGGCGACATCGCCGCCATGTCGGGCGCCTATGCCCGGCTGATCGAGGCATCGGGTGGCGGCACGCTGGGCCTGTTCACCGCGATCCGGCGGTTGCGGGCCGTACATGCGCGCATCGCCGACCGGCTCGCCCGCGCCGGCCTGCCGCTCTATGCCCAGCATGTCGATCCGATGGATACCGGCACATTGGTCGATATCTTCCGCGACGATCCGCGTGCATCGCTGCTGGGCACCGATGCGCTGCGCGATGGCGTCGATGTGCCCGGCCATTCGCTGCGGCTGGTGGTGATGGAGGGCGTGCCCTGGTCCAAGCCGACCGTGCTGCATGCCGCCCGGCGCCTGGCGGGGGGTGGCAGCGCCTATGACGACCGGCTGATCCGCGCGCGTCTGGCGCAGGCGTTCGGCCGGCTGATCCGACGCGCCGAGGACAAGGGCAGTTTCGTGATCCTGTCCGCCGCCATGCCGAGCCGGCTGCTGAGCGCCTTCCCGCCGGGCACGCCGATCCGCCGGCTGACGCTGGACGAGGCGATCATCGCCGTCAGCGCAAAGATGCAGGGGCGGGACATGCAGGACGCTGGTCTTGGCGACCGAACAACGTTAGGGCATCAGGGAAGCGAACCCGGCATGCGGTGACCCGACAGGGCGCAGCGCCTTTGTTTTCTGCGTTTTTGCGAGTCGGCAGGAAATATTCCGCCGCGACAAGGCGCGAGGAGCTGGAGCGAGAATGAAGCGGTTGACCCTGTTGCGCCATGCCAAGTCCGATTGGGACGATCCGGTCGCGCGGGATTTCGACCGGCCGCTCAACCGCCGGGGGGAAAAGGCCGCGCTGCTGATGGGCCAGTTCGCCGCGCGGAAGGATATGCGGTTCGACCTGCTGGTTGCCTCCCCCGCTGCCCGCGTCGTCCAGACGCTCGACACATTCTTCACCGGTTATGGCGAAACGCTGGACGCGCGCTGGGACCGGCGCATCTATCTGGCCTCCGCCCCGACCCTGATCGACGTGCTGCGCGATTTGCCGGACGAGGCGGACAGCGTGCTGATGGCGGGACATAATCCCGGTTTCGAGGAACTGATCCTGAGCCTGGTCCCCGATGATGGCGCCAATCCGCTGCGCGAGGATGTGGAGATCAAATTCCCGACCGCCAGCATCGCGGTGATGGATCTCGCCATCGACCAGTGGGACGCGACGACGGACAAGTGCGGCACATTGCTGAGCTTCACCCGCCCCCGCGACCTGGACCCGGCTCTGGGTCCAGGATCGCGCTGAGCTTGACCACGCCGATTCACTGGCGGCCGGCCGTCGCCTCCGACGCCGCCGCATTGGCGATATTGGGCGGCGCCACCTTCCTTGCCAGCTTTGCCCATGACCATCCCGGCGAGGCGCTGGTCACCCATATCCGCAAGGCGCATGGCGAGGACTATTATCGTGCCGCGCTGGCCGATCCGGCCCAGACGATCCTGATCGGCGAGACGCCTCTCGGCGCGCCGGTCGGCTATGCACTCATCACCCCGCCCGACCTGCCGGTGCCGACCGACGATCGGGCGGATGTCGAACTCAAGCGCATCTATCTGCTGAGCGGGTGGCAGGGCGGCGGCAATGGCGACGCGCTGATGGCGCTGGTGCTGACGGAGGCCCGGCGACGCGGCGCGCGCCGGCTGCTGCTGGCCGTCTATCCACAGAATGATCGGGCGCGGCGCTTCTATGCGCGGCATGACTTTGTCGAGATTGGCGAACTGACCTTCATGGTCGGGGACGTACCGTTCCGCGATCTTGTCTATGCCCGGACGCTCTGAGCGGGATCAGCGGCCCAAGGCGCGCGCCAGATCGGCCCGGATGGTTTCGAGCCGGGCGATCAGGTCCGGCTCCGGCGTCGCGGCGGGCAGCGGGTCTATCGCTATGTCATCCGTACCGTCGGCCAGCGCCTTCTGTGCGCCCTTGACCGTGAAGCCCTCGACATTGAGCAACTGGTTGATGCGCCGTGCCAGCGCCACATCGGCAGGACGATAGTAGCGCCGGTTGCCCGATCGCTGGAGCGGACGCAATTGCGGAAAGCGGGTTTCCCAATAGCGCAAAATATGTTGGGCAAGACCCAGCTCTGTCGCCAGTTCGCTGATGGTCAGAAATGCGCCCTCGGCCTTTTCCATGGGCGCAATGTTGCACCCATAGTCCCGTAAAGGTCAACTACGGTAAACAGGCGACAATATTACAAAAGATGACCGAATTGCCTCAGGTCGAGGCAACACGGTCCCGCATCGTCTGGCTCGCGCGGAATGTGAGCACCCGGCGCGGCTCGATCGGCACCTCGATCCCGGTCTTCGGGTTGCGCCCCATGCGCTCATTCTTGTCGCGCAGGACGAAGGTACCGAAACTCGAAATTTTCACATTTTCGCCGCGCTCCAGCGCAGTCGACATATGTTCCAGGATCGATTCGACCAGTGCCGCCGCTTCCGCGCGGGACAAGCCAATGTGACGATTGACGCTCTCCGCCAGATCAGCGCGGGTCAGTGTGCCAGTGCCGGTCATCGCAAATCCCCAATGTGCCCCCCTGCATCATCTGCCAGGGCAAATGATTGCGACACAAATGTGATGCATGTTGGGTGATTCGGCAAGCAGGTCAGATACGTAGGGGCGATCGTTTCGCCGCCGTATCAGACCCGCAGGACGCAGGCGCCCCAAGTGAAGCCGCCGCCCATCGCTTCCAGCACGATCAGATCGCCGGCCTTGATCCGGCCATCGCGGGTCGCCGCATCCAGCGCCAGCGGCACCGAGGCGGCCGAGGTGTTGGCATGCTGGTCGACGGTGACGACGACCTTGTCCGGGGACAGTTTGAGCTTGCGCGCGGTCGCGTCGAGAATCCGGGCATTGGCCTGGTGCGGCACCAGCCAGTCGATGTCGGCCGGCGTCATCTCCGCCATCGCCATCACTTCCTTGAGCACGGTGGCGAGATTCACCACCGCATGGCGGAACACTTCCTGCCCCTTCATGCGGACCTTGCCCACCGTCTGGGTGGTCGAAGGACCGCCATCGACGTAGAGAAGCTGGTTGTGGCGGCCATCGGCATGCAGCTTGGCAGCGAGGATGCCACGCTGGCCGTCCGCGCTTTCCTCCGCACCGAGCACGACGGCGCCGGCGCCATCGCCGAACAGCACGCAGGTCGCGCGATCTTCCCAATCGAGAATGCGGCTGAAGGTTTCCGCGCCGATCACCAGCGCGCGCTGCGCCGCGCCCGAGCGGATCATCGAATCGGCGACCGTCATCGCATAGAGGAAGCCCGAGCAGACGGCGGCCACGTCGAAGGCGACGCCGTCATCGATGCCGAGGGCGGCCTGCACCAGCGTAGCGCTGGCCGGGAAGGTCTGGTCCGGGGTCGCAGTCGCCAGGATGATGAGATCGATATCCTGCGCGGCGAGACCGGCGGCCTCCAGCGCGCGCTTCGCGGCGTCGGTCGCCAGCGTGGTCGTGGTCTCCCCCTCGCCGGCGATATAGCGGGTGCGGATGCCGGTCCGTTCGACGATCCATTCGTCGCTGGTGTCGACGGTCTGCGCCAGTTCCGCATTGGTGACGACGCGTGCGGGCAGGGCCGAGCCCGTGCCCAGGAGAACGGATCGACGCATCACTTGACGGGCAGCTCCAATTTGGACGCGACGGCGGACAGATCCTGCACCCCGGCCATGTCGGCGGCGATGCGTCGCGTGATATCCTCTTCCAGCAGGCGGGCGGCGACATGCACCGCATTGGCCACGCCCTTGGCGTCAGCGCTGCCATGGCTCTTCACCACGACCCCGTTGAGGCCGAGGAAGACGGCGCCATTATGATTGTTGGGATCGAGATGATGCTTGAGCAGATGCATCGCCGGCTTCGAGATCAGGAAGCCGATCTTGGACCGCAGCGAGCTGGAGAAGGCGCGGCGCAGCAGGTCGGCGACGAAGCGGGCAGTGCCCTCGGCCGTCTTGAGCGCGACATTGCCCGAGAAGCCGTCGCATACGATCACGTCGGTTTCGCCGCGGCCGATCTTGTCGCCTTCGGTAAAGCCGTCGAACGAGAATGGCAGGGTGTCGGCCGCGCGCAGCACGGCGGCGGCATCACGGATCTCGTCCGTGCCCTTGAGCTCTTCGGTGCCGATGTTGAGCAGGCGCACGCGCGGCCGCTCCAGATCGAGCGCGATGCGGGCATAGGCCGCACCCATCACCGCGAACTGGACGAGATTGCGCGCATCGCACTCGGTATTGGCACCAAGGTCGAGCATGACGACATCATTGTCGCCAAGGGTGGGCAGCATCGCTGCCAGCGCAGGCCGATCGACGCCGGGCATGGTACGCAGCGCCAGCTTCGCCATCGCCATGAGCGCACCGGTATTGCCGGCCGAAACCGCCGCACCGGCATCACCCGACTTCACGGCGTTGATCGCCATGCTCATCGAGCTGCTCTTCTTGCGAATCGCGACGCTGGGCTTGTCCGTGCCCTCGACGATCGTGTCGGAATGCACGACTTCCGACGCCGCCCGCAAATTGGGGTGGTTGTCGAGAGCCGCCTTGATCCGGGTCTCGTCGCCGAAAAGGGTGAAGCGGAGTCCTTCGTGCCGGCGACGGGCAAGCGCAACGCCTGCCATCATCACCCGCACGCCTTCATCCCCGCCCATCGCGTCAATTGCGATTCGCGGTTGGCTGGACACTGAGATCACCCCTTTGCGGAGATCGAAAAAGTCTTACGCCCCGACGGCGATGACTTCGCGGCCGTTATAATGGCCGCACGCGTCGCACAGATTGTGGGGACGCTTCAGTTCACCGCAGTTCGAGCATTCCTGGAATGCTTCGACGCGCAGCGAATCGTGGCTGCGACGCATGCCACGCTTGGACGGGGAAGTTTTCCTTTTGGGGACAGCCATGTCGGCACCTGTTTCCGTAATTAAATCTGGTTATGCGACTGGCCGGTTTCCAAATGAGACGCCGACGGCACGGGTGCCGCAGACCATGCGGCCCGGGTGATCGCGAAGCCCTGCGCCTATAGCCGTTTTTGAAGATGGTGCAAGTCCTTCCTTGCCCGCCGGCCCGCCGCGCCTATGGTGGCGGCCCGTCGAATAGGGGGATGCCCATGTTGTTGCCGATCACGCTTACACTGGCTGCGGCCTGTGCGCTCATCAATTTCTGGCTGGCGGTGCGCTGCGCGCGAATCCGCGTGGGCGCGAAGCTTTTGCACGGCGACTCGGGGAATATGCTGCTGGCCCGGCGGATGCGGGCGCACGCCAATTTCATCGAATATACGCCGATCGTGCTGATTCTCTTCGGCCTGATCGAAATGGCGATCGGCGCGCCGCTATGGCTGTGGATCGGGGCGATGATCTATGCGCTGGCCCGAATCGCCCATGGCTTTGGCATGGACGCGGACAAGCCGACGGTCTGGCGCGCGGGCGGCGCGCTGCTCACCTGGATCGTGATGCTCGGCCTGGCGGTCGCGGCGCTCTATGTCGCCTATGGCGCGACTCGCGCCGTGCCTGCCCCGCCAGCGATGGCCCGCGTTTAACCGAGAACGGAATCGGCCACATAGGGATTGGTGCGCCGTTCATAGGCGAAATTGCTCATCTCGCCATGGCCGGGGACGAAGGCGGTCTGGCCGCCGAGCGGCCAGAGCTTGCCGGTGATCGCGTCGATCAAGTCCTGATGGTTGCCGCGCGGGAAGTCGGTGCGGCCGATCGAGCCCTTGAACAGCACGTCGCCCACGATCGCGAGCTGGCTCGGCGCATGGTGGAAGACGACATGGCCCGGCGTGTGGCCGGGGCAATGATAGACGTCGAAGGTCAGATGGCCGACGCTCACCTGGTCGCCATCGACCAGCCAGCGATCCGGCTCGAAACTCTCGCCGGGAATGCCCCAGCGTTCGCCATCCTGCGGCAGCCGGTCGATCCAGAAGCGATCCTCCTCATGCGGCCCCTCGATCGGGACATCGAGGTCGCGGGCCAGCACGCCGGCCTGGCCGCAATGGTCGATATGGCCATGGGTGACGAGAATCTTCTCGATCGTGACGCCATGCTGCGCCGCCGCCTTCTTCAGCACCGGCAGGTCGCCGCCCGGATCGACAAAGGCGCCGCGCATCGTTTCCGTACACCAGAAAAGGGTGCAGTTCTGCTGCAGCGGGGTGACGGGGATCAGGGCGGCTTTGAGCGGCGGCGTGGTCATGCTGCCGATGTGGCGGAGCGACGGGGCGAGCGCAAGGGCGTCGGCACGCCTGCTTCTGCGGCGCCCTACCCTAGCCCTTCGGCCGCGAAGGGTTCGGCGAGGCTGATGCTGTCGAGCACCTTGGCGGTTTCGTCGCGGACGCGCAGCATCACCCGGTGCAGGCGACATTCGCTTTCGGGCAGGCAGTTGGTGCAGCTTTCATGGGCGAAACGGCTGGCGCAGGGGGTGAGCGCGAGCGAGCCGCGGGTCAGGCGTACGATGTCGCCATAGCTGATGTCGACCGGCGCCAAGGCCAGCCAATAGCCGCCGTCGCGCCCCCGCTGGGTCGCCACCAGCCCTTCGCGCGACAATTCGGACAGGATCACCGTCAGGAATTTCGCCGGGATATTCTGGCGCGTCGCAATCTCGTTGAGGGGCACGGGCCCCTGGCGATAGCGGTCGGCAAGATGCTGGAGCGCGCGGATGGCGTAACGGGTCTTCTGGGACAGCATGGTCTGTTCGTTATTCGCCTGCGGCCCGGCTTTGGCAAGTCGAGCCGCAGGGTAGAGAAGGGAAAATCCGCTTTAATTTATGCGATGTTGCCGATCAGGGCTGCGTGTTGCTCAGAGCGTCGCGCGCCTGCCTGGGGAAATCGCTGAAAATGCCGTCGACGCCGGTCGCGGCGATCGCCTGGACATAGCCGGCAAAGTCGCCCCGGCCCTGCGGATCGTCCGGCCGCTTATACTGGTCGGGCAGGAAGCTGTTTTCCATCCGCAGCGTCCAGATATGGACCTGAAGCCCGGCATCATGGGCACGGCCGACCAGCGCGGTCGCCCCATCGGGTGCCAGTACCATGGCAGCGGACGGACCAAGGCCGGTGGCATAACCGGCAATCGCCTCCAGCCCGGAGACGCTCATCATGTCGGCATAGGTCGTGCCGGGTTCGTCAGCGGGGCCGCCTTCGGCATCGACGAGCTGGATGAGGCGCAGGCGGGTCGCTTCATGCAGGGCCTTGAGATTGCCGACCTCGAACGACTGGATGAAGACCGGATCGTCGGCATTGGTGTAGCCATATTTGCCGAGCAGATCGAGCAGCGCCTGCTGGTGCGGCAGGCCGATGCCGGCGAAATAGCTGGGATGCTTGGTTTCGGGATAGAGGCCGATACGACGATGCTGCTCCGCTTCCTTGGCGCGGACCAGCTTCAATATCTCCTCGAAGGTCGGGATGAGATAAAGGTCGTTGAAGCGGACATTGGCCGGGCGCAGATCGGGCAGACGTTCCCGCGCCCGCAGCGTGCGCAGTTCGCCGAGGGTGAAATCCTCGGTGAACCAGCCGGTCATTTCCATGCCGTCGATCGTCTTGGTCGTCTTGCGATCGGCAAATTCGGGATGGTCGGCGACGTCGGTAGTGCCGCCAATCTCATTCTCATGCCGGGCGACCAGCACGCCATCCCTGGTCAGGACCAGATCGGGCTCGATATAGTCGGCGCCCTGGTCGATCGCCCGTTCATAGCTGGCGAGCGTATGTTCGGGCCGCTCGCCGCTGGCACCGCGATGCGCGATGATCAGCGGGTCGGCGGCCCGGACGGCGGAAAGGGGGAGCAGGCCCATCATCAGCAATGCCCCGATGCCCAGCAGCCCCCGTCCGATCACGCCATCACGCCTTTCAGCGCGTTTTCATAGGTCGTCGCCTTGAAACCGACGACCGTGCCCTTGCCGGTGTCGAGGATCGGGCGCTTGATCATCGAGGGGTTGGTGATCATCAGCAGGATCGCCTTGTCCGCGTCGATATGCGCCTTGTCCCCCGCGTCGAGCGCCTTGAAGGTGGTGCCGGAGCGGTTGAGGATGGTTTCCCAACCATGCTCCATCACCCATTCCTCCAGCTTTTCCTTGTCGACGCCGGCGACCTTATAGTCGTGGAAATTATAGGCGACGCGCTCATTGTCCAGCCAGTTGCGGGCCTTCTTGATCGTGTCGCAATTCTTGATGCCGTACATGGTAATCATGATGATGTGTCCCTGTTACCCTTTGAAGGCGGTGACTTCGATTTCGATCTTCATCTCCGGCTTGATGAGGCCAGCGACGACGCAGCTGGCGGCCGGGCGGATCTCGCCAAAGATGGGCGCGGTGGCCTTGCCCAGATCGTCCCAATAGGCAGGGTCGGTGATATAATAAGTGACGCGCACGACATCGGCAAAGGAGAAGCCGGCGTCTTCAAGCGCCTTGCCGATCACCTTGAGCGCGTTGACGCCCTGATCGACCACGCTTTCGGGCATGATCTTGGTTTCGGGATCGGTGCCGGTGGTGCCGGCGACGAAGCACCAGTCGCCCTGGACGACGGCGCGCGAATAGCCGACCTGCGCCTCGAAGGGCGAGCCGGAGGAAATGAGCTGGCGGGACATGGAGGGATTCCTGTTGCGATGCGAAAAGGATCGGGGCGAAAAGGATCGCGACGGCCTTTGCCCCCTTGGTTCCGCGCTGTCCAGTGCGTTTCCGGGCGCGCTTGCGCGGAACGGGAAAATGGGGTGATCGTTGGAGGGGGACATGCCCCTGCAAGGAGACGCGCCATGACGATGTCCGACAATCGCCCCTTCCCCGACGAGAGTGAGGAGAATAGCGAACAGGCCGATGCCGGCACCCAGGCGAATGACGTCGCCGACGATGCGCTGGGCCGGACCAGCGACCTGAGCGAAGAGAGCGAGCATGGCGGGCGGCCCAACCCGGCGCAGATCATTCCCGACGATGTCCCCGACCTGGTCGACAAGATGAACGAGATGGACCGGTCCGGCTGGATCGACGAGGGCGCGTTCGATGGCGAGCCGCGGATGGACGACGAGGATGATGGCGAGGAGGACGAAATCCTCAACGAGGATGACGACTAGCCGCTAGGCGGGGTGCGCCTGTGCCGGCGCAAGGCCGAAATTGATCATGCCCCGCGCCATATGGCCGAGCGCTTCCGCCATGGCGTCGGCAATGTCGGTGTCGAGATCCTCCTGCATGGCGATGGCGCAGGCGGCCGCCGTCGCCCATTGATCGGCCAGTTGCGGCGTGATCGGAAAGGCGCGGTGCAGCGACATGATGCAGGTGCCGCGCTGGAACCAGTCGCGCGGGCCGCCCAGCCAGCCGCACAGGAAGCGGGTGAGACCGTGGCGCACCACGGAGAGGTCGGCGGCATGAATGGCGCGCAGCTCGACATAGGCCGGGTCGCTTTCCAGCAGGTCATAGAAGCGGTTTGCGATGGCGCGGACGACCGGTTCGCCGCCGATGCGGACATAGGGGCTGGGCGGCGCGGCGGCGTTCATGCGGCAATCTCCATGGGCTGAGGCCGACGCACCCTGCGCATCCCCTGCGCTTCCCACATTGATCCCGATCAAACGCCGGTTCGCCCCGAAATGGGGACAAGCCGGATCAGATTTAACCCTCTGTTTTTCCTGAACCTGCTAGGGGCGCACCATGTCCAGACGCCCCGACCGATTCACCCCCGACCGCATCGACACACTCTGGCGCCGGGAGGCGGCGCGTGCCGGACAGGCGCGCTTTCGTCGCCCCGCGCCCCAGCGCAGCGGCTTCAGCGGCAAGACACTGGGATTGGTGCTGGCGCTGGGGATGATGATCGGCTGGCAGGCGCCCGACTGGTGGGCGCGACTGGCGCCCGAGATCGCGATGCCGACGGCGTCGACCGGCACCGCCCCGTCGAGCGCCAGCGCCGACCAGCTGTCGGCCGATTTCGGCTATTGCCATAGCGGCGGCGGGACCAATTGCGTCGTCGATGGCGACACTTTCTGGTTCCGGGGCGAGAAATATCGGATCGCCGACATCGACACGCCCGAAACCCATGGGCCGCGCTGCCCGGAGGAAGGCGCGCTGGGCGCGCGGGCGACCAGCCGGTTGCAGCAATTGATGAATGCCGGCCCCTTCTCGCTGGAGATCGACGGACGGGCGACCGACAAATATGGCCGGGCGCTGCGGATCGTGACGCGTGATGGCCAGTCGATCGGCCAGCAGCTGGTGGACGAAGGGCTGGCCCGGACCTGGGACGGACGCCGCCACCCCTGGTGCTGAAAAAGGGGGCGCCTTCGCCCCCTTTCCCGATCAGCGGCAGCTCAGGCTGCCGCGGTCGATCTCGCGGCCGAGCAGCGCGCCGGCGCCGCCGCCGATCAATATGCCCGCCGTGTTGGAATAGCCGCGATCAAGCTGGCCGCCGATCAGCGCGCCGATCGCGCCGCCGATGATGAGGCCGGTGGTGCCGTCCGAACGGCGGCAATAATAGCGGTCGTCATAGCCGCGATAGATGCGCATGCTGCGGTCGACCCGGATCGGCGCATAGCCGCCGCGATAATAGCGGTCGGGGCGATAACGGCCGCCATAGCGCGGATCGGGCCGGTTCCAGTCATAGGCATAGACCGGCGGGCCGGGCCGGCGATAATTGCCACGGGGCGGCGGCGGGCGATGGTTGCCGGGACGGCCATATTGGGGCGGACGACCATTGCCGGGCCGGCCCGGCTGGGGCGGGCGGCCTGCCCCCGGCCGGCCGGGCTGGGGCGGACGCTGGGCATGATTGCCGCC